>JADHND010000126.1 GCA_016779685.1 Shewanellaceae bacterium
ATTCTGATCATCTGTATCAGTTTGGTTTAATGGGAAGTGTCTATGTTGAAGCCATGCATCAAATACAGTTACCTAAAGTTGCTCTCTTGAATATAGGCACCGAATCGAATAAAGGACATGATTACTTGCACCAAGCGGCGCAAAAAATGGAACGTTGTTCGTCCATTCACTTTGTGGGCTTTGTCGAAGGTCATCATTTGTTTAAAGGCGATGTTCAAGTCATTGTTAGCGATGGTTTCGTGGGCAATGTAGCACTCAAAGCGGCAGAAGGGATGTCTCACCTTAGAATTCAGCAAATTCACAATGCTTCTCATTCAAATAAATTTTTAAAATTAATGTTAAAATTTTTAAATTATGATATAAATTATGTAACTGAAAGCATGAATCCAGAACGTTTTAACGGTGCTAGTTTTATCGGACTTAAAAAAACAGTTGTCAAAAGTCACGGTGATGCTGGTGTTTATGCATTTAAGCAGGCCATCGAAAAAACTATTTTTGAGTATCAAAGAAATGTGTCTTTGGTAATGAAACAAAAAATAGAATCCACTTTAGAACAAATGAATCATATATGAATGCAAAAATACTAGGGACAGGATCATATTTACCTGAGAAAGTCGTTACCAATCATGATTTAGCCCGGGTAGTTGATACCTCTGATGAATGGATTTACGAGAGAACTGGCATTAAAGAGCGACGTCAGGCCAATGCAACGGAAACAGTTGCTTACATGGGGCATCAGGCTGCGCTAGCTGCTTTAAGTCATGCCAAAATGACGCCTCAAGACTTGGATATGATTATTGTATCGACCACCACCCCAACGCATAACTTCCCTTCGACAGCTTGTCAGATCCAAGGTATGCTACAGGCTCGTCAGATCCCTGCTTTCGATATAACAGCCGCATGTGCTGGTTTTATCTACATCTTGTCCATTGCCCATCAATATATTAAAGCGGGTGCTGCGAAAAATGTACTGTTGGTCGGTGTTGAATCGATGTTTCGTTTATGTCATCCTGACGACCGCAGTACCTTGGTTTTATTTGGAGATGGGGCAGGTGCTGTCATTGTCTCCGCGAGTGAAGAGCCTGGTATTTTGGCATCTGACATTTACGCTGATGGTAAAGATGGACATTTATTAAAGTGTCACGTGGTGAATCGAGAGCATGAAACACCCCAAAGGCATGGTACGATTGAAATGCAAGGCAATGATGTGTTTAAAATTGCAGTACGTGAATTATCAAATCTCGTCAAAGCGAGCTTAGAACAAAACAACATCGAGCCTGCTGATATTGATTGGCTTATACCACATCAAGCTAATTTGAGAATTATTCGTGCTGTTGCTAAAAAATTAAACATGAGTCTCGATAAAGTTGTGCTTACCTTGGATAGGCATGGTAATACCTCATCAGCCTCTATTCCCATCGCATTAGATGAGGCCGTTAAATCTAATCGTGTACAACCCGGACAAACTTTGTTGTTAGAAGCCTTTGGCGGCGGCTTTGTTTGGGGTTCAGCGCTCATTAAATATTAGGATGTTTATGGACAAGCCAACTGCTTTTATATTTCCAGGGCAGGGATCACAGTCTAGTGGGATGTTATTACCTGAGTGGGAAAGAAATCACATTATTGCATCTGTTTTCGACGAAGCCAATACGGTTTTAGATTTTGATTTATATGACTTGATTAACAAAGACACTGCGTCAACGCTCAATAAAACACAATATGCACAACCTGCTCTGCTAACTTTGAGTGTGGCGCTGTGGCGTCTTTATCAAAGCAAAGCATCGAACTTACCCACGTTTTTAGCAGGTCATAGTTTGGGTGAGTATTCTGCGTTGGTTTGCGCAGGTGCGATGTGCTTAACGGATGCTGTTGCATTGGTCTATCTGCGCGGCCAGCTCATGCAAGCTGCGGTCGCAGATCAACAGACTGCAATGTGTGCAGTCATCGGCTTAGAAGCTGAATTCGTCCAACAAGCCTGCCAGCAAGCTTCAAGCAAAGGTTGCGTCAGCATTGCCAATTATAATACTCCAGATCAATTTGTCATCACCGGTACCGCCAAGGCTGTGGATGCAGCTGCAAAAATCTGCCAAAGAAATGGTGCTAAGCGATGCCTGACTTTACCCGTAAGTGTACCTTCACATTGTGATTTAATGCAGCCTGCGGCTGCCAAGTTAGCAGCTGCTTTAGATAAAATAACCTTATCGCCCTTAAAAATTCCGGTGGTTAAAAACATTGATGCAACTTGTTATCAGTCGATCACAGAAATAAAACCAGCTCTGGTGACGCAGTTGTATCTACCTGTTTTGTGGTCTAAGACAATTGCTTTTTTACAACAAAAAGGCGTTACTAATATGGTTGAATGTGGTCCTAACCAAGTGCTCACGGGTTTGAATAAGCGAATGCTTCAATCAACGCCAACTCAACCTATCCATAAATTATCCCAATTCCTGAATACATTAGGAGAAACAGCATGTCTGTCAGTGTAGACTTAAACGACAAAGTGATGTTAATCACAGGCGCCAGTCGCGGTATTGGTAGTGCCATCGCTGAGAAAGCAGCACAATCAGGTGCTACGGTGATCGGCACATCAACCACAGCACATGGCGTCGATTATATCGATAGCTTATTAGCGAAATATGATGGTTTTGGTAAGCGCTTAGATGTGACGCAACCCGAAACATTTGAAACCTTTTTTTCAGAAATTAATGAGCAGGTCGGTCATATTGATATTTTGGTCAACAATGCCGGCTTAACCCGCGACAATGTGATTTTTCGAATGAAAGATCAAGATTGGGTAGACGTTCTGGAAACAAACTTATCGGCTATCTATCGATTGTCAAAAAGCGTCTTAAGGCCCATGATTAAGAATCGATTTGGACGTATTATTAATATGGGTTCAGCAGCCGGCAGTATGGGGAATCCTGGTCAAGTTAACTACAGTGCTTCTAAAGCAGGCATCATTGGCTTTAGTAAGGCGCTTGCGTTAGAAGTTGCCCATAAAAACATCACGGTCAACACCATTGCCCCCGGATTCGTGGCGACGGATATGACGGCTAAATTAACAGAAAATTATATGGCACACGTCCTCACCAAAATTCCTATGCAACGTTTGGGAAGCACTGATGAGATAGCACAAATGGTGCTGTTTCTTGCTTCCGATGCAGCGGCTTATATCACAGGTGAGACGATCCATATCAATGGTGGCCTATATATGGCCTCATGATTTTAGCGTGACCCTGTCTAATAACAACGTCAAAGTTGAATTTAATTTTAAACTTGCATAATTAACAAAATTCAATAAACTACTACATCATTAATGGAAAATTTTTTTATTCATATAGGAACTTAAAAATCATGAGCAATATTGAAGACCGCGTAAAAAAAATCATTGTTGAACAGTTGGGTGTTAAAGAAGAAGACGTCAAATCAGAAGCATCTTTTGTCGATGATCTAGGTGCTGATTCATTGGATACAGTAGAATTAGTGATGGCACTAGAAGAAGAATTTGATACTGAGATCCCAGATGATGAAGCTGAAAAAATTACAACTGTTCAATCTGCCGTTGATTACGTCTCCGCCAACCAATAACATTGTATTCATATAAAGAGGTAGCCTTGAGGCTGCCTTTTTTTTCATAGGGAGTTCAGATCATGCAAGCACAACGTCGTATTGTCATAACGGGTATAGGTGCTGTTACCCCCTTAGGTCAGGATATTCAGACAACTTGGCGGCAACTCTTAGCTGGTCGTAGTGGTGTCAATAAATTAACACGTTTTGACACCCAGAATTGGGGTTGTCAAATTGGGGCTGAAATTCCCAGTTTTAGTTATGAACCTTACTTGACTCGCAAAGAAATCAAAAAACTGGATCCCTTTATACAACTGGGCATCATCGCAGGGATTCAGGCGGTCAAAGATGCAAACCTAGATATGAATCGCCTCAACTTACAACGTGTCGGCACTGCTGTTAGTGCGGGTATTGGAGGCATGCATGCTATTGAGGCGAATCATCAACATATCACCGCCCAGCAGCACAAAAGAATTTCTCCTTTCTTTGTACCAAATACGATCGTGAACATGATCTCAGGTCATCTGTCCATTCGCTACGGCTTTCAAGGCCCTAATTTTGCGGTCGCAACGGCTTGTGCTTCAGGTGCACATAATCTAGGCATGGCGGCACGAACGATTGCGTATGGTGATGCCGATTTGATGATTGCTGGGGGTGCAGAAATGATTACCACCCCATTGGGGCTTGGAGGCTTTTTAGCAGCTAAGGCACTATCTACCCGCAATGATCAACCTCAAGCGGCGTCTCGGCCTTGGGATCAAGATCGCGATGGCTTTGTGTTAGGTGAGGGCGCGGGTGTGTTGGTGCTTGAAGAATATGAACATGCCAAGTCTCGTGATGCTCATATCTATGCGGAGCTGGTTGGATTTGGTATGAGCAGCGATGCCCACCACATTACCTTACCTTCGCCTGAAGGCTCAGGGGCTGCGCTCGCCATGCACAATGCACTGCATGATGCTGGTATTCAACCTAGCGCCATTGATTATATTAATGCGCATGGTACCTCAACGCCCGCAGGTGACATGGCAGAGGTATTGGCCGTAAAAACAGTGTTTAAAGAGCATGCTCAACGCTTAATGATCAGCTCAACGAAATCTATGACGGGACATTTATTAGGTGCAGCGGGTGCAGTGGAGACAATTTTTACAGCACTTGCATTGCAAAACAACATGATTCCTCCCACGATAAATTTAGACAAGCCTGATCAAGATATGGATTTAGACTTTGTGCCACATGAAGCACGATCAGCATCGATTTCGTATGCTTTATGTAATTCCTTTGGGTTTGGTGGCACCAACGCAGCTTTGGTACTTAAAAGTGCTTAGCCTAACCGATAGCAAAGTTAGTGCCTTGAATTTACGTTTATTGAATTGAAAAAAAGGGCTTAGGTGTCTTATAATGCGCATATATTTATGTTTAACAATGAAACACTATGACTGAAGTATTGTGGCAGCTGATGCCGACGCGAACCGCACCTCAAGTAAGGAGCCGAGCTGAGATCCTTGCTCATCAACAGCAGATTAAAGTCTTATTAAAAGACCGCAACGCTGTCCTCATTGCTCAC
>JADHND010000127.1 GCA_016779685.1 Shewanellaceae bacterium
ACCGAAAGCCCGTAGAATTTGATTTAATATCCCAAGGGTAATCGCTCCAGCCAAAATAGTAGGCGCCATTGCAATGTAGGGTACGATGACAGCAAACTGCAAATATGACCACTTAGCAATATCAAAATAAAGATAATTTAGATAGATCGTGTAATAATTTTTTCGAATATGGTCAAATAAGCTTGCCGCTGTTGGGGGATCAGCTCGATTGACATCGTCCTCACCGATAACCAACTCTTTGCGATAGGCCGCTTCAACTTTTTGATTGTTAAATTCAAGTCCAGGTAAACGAATGCCTACCACGGCAAGTAAAGCAGTGCCGCAGGAAGCTGAAATAAGCGCCAAATAAATGAGGCCATGGTCAACATGACCTATCCAAGGAAATTCATGAATATGCGCACTGAGTTCCCAAAGCAAGGGTAAGAAAGCCGCTAGTATCATCAATGAGTTCATAAAGGCAACGCCTAACCCCTCAACAATACGTGCAAAACGCATCGTATCTTCTTGAACACGCTGCGAAGCGCCTTCTATGTGCCGCACATGGAACCAGTGATCCATGTAATAGTTATTCATCGCCGTTCGCCATCGAAATACATAGTGTCTAATAAAAAATTCCAGACAAACGCTCAATAGAACAATGGTCAGCGCTATCGAAAAAAAGTCGGCAAAAAACCCAATAAAGTGTTCAAACGAAATACTATTGGGCTCTGAAAGGGCTTGTTGAAGGACGTTATAAAAACCTCCAAACCATTTGTTGATTTCAACATCGAGTTGAACTTTGTACCAAGTTGCGGACAGAATAAACAAGGTGCCTAAAACAGACCATCTAAACCACTTCTTGTTTAA
Source organism: Shewanellaceae bacterium (assembly GCA_016779685.1). Classification (GTDB taxonomy): domain Bacteria; phylum Pseudomonadota; class Gammaproteobacteria; order Enterobacterales; family Shewanellaceae; genus UBA2521. Next base: position 847 of record JADHND010000127.1, read on the forward strand.
AAAAAAGGATCGAAACATAACGCTTCCCTGCTTAATAATGTATCTGTTATGAGCGACCATCCATTGGCAGCTCTTGTTTTCAACTAAGCCATAGGATGCTTAAGAATCATGGTTTCAACACGATCAGGGCCTGTTGAAATGATATCAATCGGTGTTTCTAATAGCGTTTCTAGACGCTTAATATAAGCACGCGCATTCTGTGGTAACTGTTCTAATTGAGTGAGTCCTTCGGTCGTTTCTTGCCATCCTGGCATATATTCATACACAGGCTCAACACGCTCATAATCTTCTGAAGCCATTGGTGGAACCGTTTCAATGTGACCTTCAGGATAGCGATACCCAACACAGATTCCAACTTGTTCCAGGCCATCGAGCACATCCAGTTTGGTTAAACACAAACCACTGATGCTGTTAATCTGCACCGAGCGCCGCATCGCAACGATATCAATCCATCCTGGACGACGTTTACGACCCGTGGTGGCACCAAACTCGTGACCACGCTCTCCGAGATAATCTCCAATTTCATTGTCCAGTTCTGTTGGAAATGGTCCAGCACCTACGCGAGTGGTATATGCTTTCATTATGCCAAGCACGTAATCCAAATGGCACGGTCCAAAACCTGACCCTGTGGCAACACCACCTGCGGTGGTATTCGATGAAGTCACGTATGGATACGTACCGTGATCAACGTCCAATAAAGTGCCTTGCGCACCCTCGAATAAAATCACTTCCTGTTTTTTTCTAGCTTGATCAAGTAAAGACGTCACGTCCACAATCATCGTTCTCAGGAGGTCTGAATAGGACAACAGTTCTGCCTTTGTTTCCTCAAAATCAACAGGCGCCGCGTTGTAATAATGAGTCAGCATAAAGTTATGATAATGCATCAATTCAGACAATTTTTCTTCAAGACGAACCGGATCCAGTAGATCTCCTATGCGTAATCCACGGCGAGCAACCTTGTCTTCGTACGCAGGTCCGATGCCACGGCCTGTTGTGCCAATCGCTTTTTTACCGCGTGCTAGCTCGCGGGCCTGATCGATAGCGATATGAATCGGTAAAATAACCGGACAAGCTTCGCTGATCAATAGGCGCTTTTCGAGCACAACACCGCGCTCTCGTAACATATTCATTTCTTTGGTCAGAGCCGCTAGAGAAACGACCACGCCATTACCAATGACACAGGTAACAGAATCACGCAAAATACCAGAAGGTATTAGGTGCAAAATGGTCTTCTCACCATTAATGACCAAAGTATGTCCGGCGTTATGCCCTCCCTGATACCGCACCACATAACTGGCTTTATCTGTCAACAAATCAACGATCTTACCTTTACCCTCGTCACCCCACTGAGTTCCGAGCACAACCAAGTTTTTATTCATAATACCGTACACATTACCATTTAACATCAAAAATTAATCGTATGGCTCATCCCTAAACATAATCTCCAGATGGAATCGACTTCTCTTACTTGTTGCGCCGCGACTCGAATAAATTGCATGTATCCAAGATCTGGGCAGCGCTATAAAGCATACTAATTTTTTCAAGTCATTCCTTAATCAATCAGTAGGCTTTTCAATCAAGATGGCAAAACAGCCTCTTTTAAGCATCGCTAATTGACTGAAGACAACTTAGCTTCCACGTTGCCTTCAGCATCAAAATGATATGCTAGCGACGAGCAGACTTACCAGTTTTGCTATGCATGTATTTAAAAAAGTCACTGTCTGGAGACAACACCATGATGTCCTCTTTACTGTGGAACGAGGACATATAGGCGTCTAAGCTTCTTAAAAAGCTGAAGAAGTCAGCGTCTTTTCGGTAAGACTTCGCATAAATTGAAGCGGCTTTAGCGTCACCAGAACCTCGAATTGTAAGAGCATTCTTTTCCGCTTCAGCCAACATCACAGTAATACCTGCATCGGCTGTTGCTTTGATGATTTCGGCTTGTTCTTTACCTTGCGAACGATGTTCTTTAGCAACGGCTTGCCGTTCTGCCCGCATACGAGCAAAGATACTTTCACTTACTTCACGTGGTAAATTAATTTGTTTAACACGTACGTCTATCACCTCAATACCTAAGTCAACAGCACTTTTAGAGGCGCTAATTAAAGCTTCTATTTGCAACTCATCTCGACTTCCTGACACAATCTCTTTGATCTGCCGAGAACCAAATTCACTACGCAAACCATTGTTAATTTTACTTTCCAACAAAGCCTCAGCAGCCAATTTATTGCCGCCACCTGTCGCCAAGTAAAAGGCTTCAAAATCAGAGATACGCCACTTGACGTATGAATCTACAATCAAGTCCTTTTTTTCTGCGGTTACAAACCGATCAGGCTGACCGTCAAGCGTTTGAAGTCTTGCATCCATAAACCGAGGTTTATCAATAAATGGTATTTTAAATTGCAGGCCTGGCTCATAAACTCGAGTTTGATTGTCGTCTTTTATCAGTTTACTAAACCGCGACACCACAGCGCGTTCACCTTCTTTTACGGTAAATAGGCTGCTGACCATAATGAAAACGGCAATTAAGCCAGCAAGTAATCTAATAGGTATCATGCTTTAATTCCTCCCTTGCCTTACTTGGTCACCACGTAAGCTCCGACCAAAACTGGCGGGGTTTGATGGCACTGTCTCTGTAATCGTGTTGTTCATTTTTTGCTCATTGGTGATAGCTTGATTCGACTTCACTTGATTCGATTTTGAGATAATTTTATCCAAGGGTAGATAGAGCATATTTCCGCTGCCTTTGGTGTCAACCAATACTTTTGTGGTGTGTAAAAAAACCGCTGCCATCGCTTCAATATATAAGCGATCTCGGGTCACATTTGGCGCTGCTCTATATTCAGGTAACAGTTTAAGAAAACGGGCAACTTTACCTTCGGCTTCGAGCTCTACCCGCTGACTATAAGCTATCGCATCTTGTTCCATACGCTTAGCAAGACCACGCGCAATGGGTTCTTTTTCTCTGGCGTATGCTTCAGCTTCGCGAATATAACGTTCCTCATCTTCTTGCGCAGAAATAGCATCATCAAATGCATCTTTCACTTCTTCAGGCGGTCTTGCGGGCAAAAAGTTAACATCAACAATGGTCAAGCCAAGTTGATAGGGTTCGACAATACGCTGAAGTTCATCACGGGTATCTTGACGTATTTTTTCTCGTCCGGTCGTCAAAATATCATCCATAATGTTATGCCCAATGACGTAGCGTAAAGCGCTGTCGACGGCTTCGCGCAAACTGCTGTTGGCATCTGTCACACTAAACAGATAATGATAAGGATTGGTCACTCTATATTGTACTTCCATCTCAACACGCACGACATTTTCATCTTGCGTCAGCATACTACCGCTTGCCGGCTGGGTACGGGTATTGTTGATATCAATCGGAATGACATTATCAATAAATGTTGGCTTCCAATGTAGTCCAGGGTCGACTTCGTCAACGTACTTTCCAAATCTTAACACCACGCCACGCTCAGCCTCTTTTACTGTGTAAAAACCGGAAATAAACCAGATTGCCACAACAGCGCCGAGAATTAACCCAATGAATTGATTATTAAATTGGGGCGTTCCACCCATATTACCTTTACCGTTCCCAAAACGCTTAAAGATGTTTTTTAAGACATCATCTAAATCAGGTGGGCCTTGATTCTTTTTTCCACCCCAAGGGTCATTGCCTTTGTTACCAGGTTCATTCCAAGCCATGTAGTTCTCCAGTTTCTGTTGCTTGTTAAATCAATGAAATTTAACTTAGATCATTGTATCCGATAATTCTATAAATTTCTCTATTTCTTGTGCTGTTTCTTTGCGTAACTTCAGCCAATTGACTTTAGACAACTTTACATGGATACGCTGACATCCTTCATCATCGTATTCTTGTTTAAGAACATCGCTATATCGATACAACAAACCAGCAAAACGTGCGGCTGTAGCCGGAAAGCAAAAAGTCATGCTCATACGTTGGATAGATAGTTTTTTTAACATAGCATCCGACAATAAGCTTATCCCTTTTTTATCTCTTGCAGACAACCAGACACCTACAGGATTCATATCGTTATCATACTCTGTATACGTTATTGGATCCGAGAGTCGGTCAATTTTATTGTAAACTATAAGCTGAGGAATATGAGCAGCACCTATTTGCGCTAATACGCTGTCGACACTTATTTGATTTTCTTTGTAATTAGCGTCTGAAATATCAATAACATGCAAAAGCAAATCAGCCTGAGCCACTTCTTGTAAAGTTGCTTTAAATGAAACAATAAGCTCATGCGGCAAATGACGGA
>JADHND010000128.1 GCA_016779685.1 Shewanellaceae bacterium
CATATAGGCTATGCTCAAGGTGAACATCAACAAAGCGCCTTGCAGTATTTTTTTGGGAATGAGATGAGACAACAGATAAGGTAAGCCAATCAGCCATACGCATAGGGCTAAGGTCGTTAAAAAAATCGTTGCGATGATTTGAGAACCGGTAAAATCCTCTTGGTTGTAGATCAGATATTGAGCGATTGGAATGAGGATAATCCATACATAGGTTAATTCATGCCATTGAATCGGCTCTCGTTGGCGTTGAATGGTCAGGGATGAACGGGTCAACAATTGATACAACTGATAAAGTCCATACATGGCGGGTAGCCAGACAAAAAAAGGTAAGGCTGTGCGGATAAATTCTTGATTGAATCCTTCAGGCAGGTAGGTTAGGCCTAAAACGATCAGCAGTGTATAAACGCATAAAACACCCGCTACATACTCAATCTGTCGCTTTGTTGATTGCCACAGTGTCGAGTCGAGACCTGGTTTAGGCTGTTGCCATAGCAGTTTAACCAAGGCATAGAGATTATTGCAGATCCAATATAACACCAAAGCACTGGGGGCATTGTAAAGCACAACTAAAAAAAGTAGCGACATGCCATAGAGTTGATATTTCTCGGAGCTGGACATGCTGTTGGCAAATATAACCGCACTGAGTAAATTTATCCCTGCCATGATGAAAGGCAGGATATGGATAGACCATTGGTTTATCTGCCATAAAGCATCAGGCTGACTTAAATCTTGGATATAACCAAAAGCCTGCCCAGACAGGGGCAGACTGGTAAAGAACACATAAGCTGCAATAAAAAATGGAATTTGTAGCAGCAAACCGGCACTGCTTTTCAAAGACATGATGGGATGATAGTTGTGTTGCCGATAGAGCGCCTTCATCATCATAAAGCGCTCTTGACCTTGATAAACAGCTTTAAACTCCGCTTTTTTAGGTGCCATGCGCTGTTGCAGTATTTGGTCTTCTAATTGCCAGCGTTGAGCCCATTGTTGTAGGGGGATCAGCAGGGTACTGATGCTGATACTGAGCATCACAATCGCCAAACCATAGGAATCAACCCATAGATAAGCTTGCGATAAAATAAATTCCATGAACCAAACAATGGGCTCAATCAGCATCATATGAAGTGTTTCAATCATCTTTTCTCCTTGATGTTCATGACAACGTCCTTTTTGGATTCAACACACAGGCTGAATGTCTAAATAACTTGGTTTTAGAGGGCGATTTGAAGACTTCTTTCAATATCCTCTACGGTATCAAATTCTTTCCAAGGTTCATGGATCAATAAACACTTGATACGGATCATTTGATGGACCATATAATGTGAGCTACAGTCAATTCTTTCATCCATTCAAGGGGTACAACTGACTTAACGTTGATCACATGATGGATACGATTAGGCACAACGATAAAAGCCATTCAACTCCCCTGAATGCGCTAAACGCTCATAACAAGCCAGATCGTCGGTTGAATCGACCTCTAACCAACCGTTTTGCACCAACACAGCTTTGACTTTCCAATCCGCCTCGATCAGCAGTTGAATCAATGTCGTCATATACATGTTGTCAAAAGGCTGACCATCATAAAGCACCTGGTCATCTAAGGTTTGATAAAAATGAATGAGATCAGGAATTTTATCTGCTCTTATTTTAATTAACCCAGTATACTGACCTTGGATTTCATCAAAACTCTGAGGTTTTTTGCCTAACTCAAGCACATACTTTGCTGAGTCCATCAAGAATGTTTCAGCGTCGTCCAGTGGGTTATCTAAACGAAGTGACCACAGCGCCCGCCAATGACTGTCGATCATCAAACTGATTTCGTCGTCTGAGTCCAACAGTTTTTGTAGATTATCACCCTGATAAACAATGTCTCCATAACCAATGATTAAATCTTCATCGCATGCTTTTAAAAAATCTATCGCTGAAAATAAACTTTCAACCATATTCGTATGGGCATACCTTGGGTTAAAGGTAGTTGCAAAGCCGAGGGCCTCAATTTGATCCGCTTTGTAGCCCGTTGCTATATGCACCTCTTGGATACCTGCTTGCTGTAACACGCTGGTTTGTCGCTCAAGCAAAGAAGTGCCCATCAACGGCACCAAACATTTTGGTTTGTCATGGGTGATAGGTCGCAGGCGCGTGCCTTGACCTGCTGCTAAAATAAGGGCTTTTGTCATAAAAAAATACGCTCTATAAATTGGAGATCCAAATGATTAAAATCCGCTTCACGCTCAGGATGCCACATCATTCCAAACATAGGTTGATGCTGATGCCTAAATAACTCGACATAACCCAATTCATCTTGCGCCAGCGGTTGCCATATAGGCTGTAAGTGGGTGCAAGCTATCCCCCAGTGATGGAAGCTATTCACCTCGGAAGGCACATCGATAGCTGGATGGCAAGCGTTCAGGGGATGGCGGGTGGCGACATGGTCTGCCACAGGCGTTAATTGTCCGCCAAAATGAACATAAAGTATTTGCATGCCACGGCAGACGCCTAATATAGGTCTATTTTGATTCGACATCACATCGATCAAAGCATGCTCGAAGGCATCCCTTTCTGGCGCAGCCACACTGCCTGCTTCATTCAAACAGGCCAACGTATTGCCGCCTGTTAAAATGATGCCATCGAGATTCAAAGTATCTAGATAGGTTTCAACCAAGCTTGTGGCAATATTAGGTAGTGGAATCGGCAATATGCCCACTGTTTGAAGTAAGTCATACCATCTTTGATCTAAAGCATCTCGCCTTTCACCATAATCCGATATCACGTCGACACGCTGTGTTAAACCAATGCGCTTCATTTATTTGACAATCCGAATGGTTTGCCCCAAGCAATCTAGCTCTAAGGAGGTTGCAATCAACAAGGTGTCGTATAGTTTTTCACCGACACCAATGGCGGCAGGCAAGCCCATTTCAGCGGCACGGATGGCCATATGTGAGTTTGCTCCACCATACTGGGTAATCAAACCCGCGATGTTCTCTCCAAATAACCAATCATATCCCGGATCAGCTTGCTGAATTAGCACAATCTTGCCAGACAAGTCTACTGGGTTTTTATCCGCAAGTAAGACCAAATCTGCCACGACATTTTGAACACCCAGAAAATTGGGTTGCGACGTACAGCGCTCATAACTATAAAACTGGGTTTCATCATCAATCAGCGCCGGTAGTTCTATGACTTTAGAGACGAGGTATCGATTTGCTCTCTTCTCTAAGCTGCAACAGAGTTCAGCGCGATCCATCATCCCTAACTTAAGTCGCTCTATATCACTGTATGTCATAAAAGCCATCTGATCTCTTGATAGACCCCATTCTTGTCCTAAAATCACGGCATAGTCTAACGCCAGACTTAAGTTTTTAGTGAACTCGAACTTAACCCGCTCACGCTCTTGCGTGGCATGTATCAAATATTGAATGAACTGATCCACATCTACGGCCGAGTTCAATTGTTCTAAAAAAGAGTGCATCGCAAAGCGTTCATCATTGGAAAAAGCAAAGCATATCGATGGTTCAGGTACCGACTTCATCTCTTTCGGAAAAAGATATTTTTCAGGATCTTCCCAATAGGCTTGGGCTGTCACATCATAAGTTCCCGGACGCAAGTGACCGTACTTTTGTACCAGCTCTTCGCGCGTCATGGTCGAGCTCAAAACAGCCGCTTTATCCCGCTCGAATTCACCCGCAACGGTATCAAAACTACTCAGAAATTGCAGCCGACGTGATGCAGTGAGGGCACCTGATTGGACAAGGTAGTTTAAAATCGTGCTGGCAACAAAGCCGGCTCGGGCTGCATGCGCAAAGGCCAAGGTCCCAAACCGTTTGCAATCATCAAGCAACGCATATATTTTATCGATTGTGGCACATTGAGATTGACTGATCGCATCCCGTCTTGATTTTAAGGATTGCACCGAGGCGATGTCGGATTCAAGTCGGGTTAAAGCGGAACAGGTGATCTGCTTTAAACCCTGCTCTAATAAGACCAAGTCTTGCTGGGTCACACCGTAAGGAAAAAGCCGATGTTGTGCCGTCGTCATCAAGTCTGGCGTCCACACCGTCAAGACCACATCAAATTCCACTTTGTCATGCAAATGAGGTTGATCCGACAAGAGATTTAAATACGCATTCACCAGTCTGTCGGCGGTATCTTGAGGTAACATGGCTGGCAAAAATGAGTTAAAGCTGGCTCTTACATCCACATAAGGTTGACCCGAAAAGGAACAGATTAAAGGGTAAGGCCTGACATCCCGATAGCCGTATTCTGCACGTTGTTGTGCCCAAATGCGATTGGTAATGAGCTGTTGATATAAACTGAATGCTAAAGGTTTCGGCTTGGTTCCAATGATTTCAGCCGGATTCCAGTCTGGCATGTTCGCAAAAAGGGTTTTATCGCCACTGATGTCCGCACGTTTGGGTTGTAACCCATGGAAACGGATCACATCTTGCTCGATCGACTGTTGAATCTGCTCAATATTGATATCATAGCTCTCATGATTCACCACCACCGGTCGTACTTGGAATATATGCACTTGGCCTTGTTGATCCACTGCAAATTCAATATCCAATTTATCAAACGCAAGCAACTGTTCCAATTCTTGTACCGCATCTAAGACAGGTTGCAATTCTGGTGCTGTTTGCTTCAACGCTTGTGGTTGTAATTTGCTCACCAACACCGTTCTTAAATCAAGTTGTACGCCTGTGGTAACCGACTCGGTAGAGCCCGTTTTATCATCAAAATTGAATCGATAATAAGGCGCACCCGATTCCAGTGTGCAAGTAAACACCACGCCTGACATCGAAACATCTTGTAAGCAAGATTGTATCAAAACTTGATCATGATCTTGTTGAGCCTCACCATAAGAGTCCATCACCGTTTGAATCGCTTGATGCAGTTCATGCTCATCTAAACAGGCCACATTTAAAATACTTTCAAATCCACCCGCATTGGATGACCGCCAGTTATATTCAGCACTGGAACTGCTTCGCACAATCAGCTTGATGTCACCAAATTTAGCCTGAATACCTTCTATTACATGTGAAGGCGACG
>JADHND010000129.1 GCA_016779685.1 Shewanellaceae bacterium
TTGCCGTTGCTGTCAAAGTCAATTGAACTTCAAACGTCTCGTCACTAAGCCCAATGTGATCCGTATTCACGTCTAATTTTACTTCTGGCTTCCATTCCTGACGAAAAATATGCGGGCTTTGAGGAGATTCAAATGAAATGTCTTTGGTGTAAATCCGCTGAATATGAAAGACAGGCTTGTCTGCGCCTGCTTGAGGCTGTTCTGATGCTTGTGTCATGCTCAAGTTCCTTTTATGGGTTGGGTAAAATATACGCTCATTTATTTTATCAAAAATTTGAATATAAATAAATCGAACGCCTATGATTACTGTGTTTATTTACGAGGCGATTTCTACTCACTGTCATTTATGAGTCAATGGTAAATGATTGGCTTTCCATTCCTCTAAACCGCCTTTTAGAAAACCGATATCAGCAAACCCTTGCTTAAACAAGAGTTGGGCAGCATGCTCAGAGAGTGAACCCGCGCCACACACTAAAATCATTTTTCTTTGCTTAAACTTATCGAGTTTAATAATTTTTGAAGCTTTAATATCACTCATATCAATCTGAATAGAGTGGATAATATGACCTTTTTTAAAATCTTCGCGGCTCCGAACATCGATGACCACAGCATCCTCTTCATTCATAGACAATATAACATCTTGATATGAAACCATTTTTATTTTACTAAAAAGCATTTTGCTCATTGTGGCGATAGAACCTATCAAAAAAAAGCACCAGATGATGCTGATTAAAACATGTTCTTGGATAAAATTGATATATTCTTGCATTTAAATTACTCTTATAAAATTCAAAACTTGTTCACGACTTTCTTTAAATTCATTATACTCGATAGTCACGCTGGGTAAACCTATGCCGACACTGTCTTGCCAAAAGAGTGAGTTTATTTGAAAAAAAAGGTAATATCTATACTACATATTTTGAATCATCCGAGGTAAACAGATGACTTCTGTCAAAAGCTCACTTGCGCTCATTATACTTGATGGGTGGGGATTTCGTTCAGAAACTGATAATAACGCCATCGCTATGGCAAAAACGCCAACATTTGATAACTTATGGGCTCATCGACCCAATGGCTTGCTGGCTTGTTCTGGCCTCGATGTCGGACTGCCACATGGTCAAATGGGTAATTCAGAAGTCGGCCATGTCACAATTGGAACTGGTCGAGTCGTTTATCAAAGTCTTGTTAAAATCAACAACGATATTCAATCGCAACAATTTCAGCACAACAAAATTTTAAAAGAAACGCTTAAGGCTTGTCAAAAAAGTCAGAAAACCATTCATATCATGGGGCTACTCTCTCCTGGCGGCGTACATAGTCACGAACAGCACTTACATGCTATCTTAAAAGAAGCCGCAAAGTATCAACTATCTCAAGTTTACATTCACGCCTTTCTCGATGGGAGGGATACACCACCCCAGTCTGCTGAAAAGAGCTTGCAAGCACTTCAAGCACTTTGCCAGCAACAAAAATGTGGCCAGATTGCTTCTATTATGGGACGTTACTATGCCATGGACCGTGATCAACGTTGGGATAGAACAGAGCTAGCATATCGCGCCATCCAGGCAGGGCAAACAGACCAAGTCTACAGCAACCCAATACTTGCTCTTCAAGCTGCCTATGCTGAGAATGAAACCGACGAGTTTGTTAAGCCTAGAGCTATTCGAACCACTGAGTCAGCGCTTGAATTAAATGAGGATGCTGTCCTTATGTTTACAAACTTTAGAGCCGACCGCGCTATTCAATTAACTCAAGCCTTTGCCGACCCTGATTTCAAGCACTTTGCAACATCGAATCATCAACAAAATGAAATTTTGACGATGACGCATTATACCGATCAATTCTTACCATGGCACGTCAAGGCGGTTTATAAACCTGAAACCATCGAAGACACGCTCGGACAGCGCTTGCAGCAACACCACAAGACACAGCTCAGGATTTCTGAGACTGAGAAATATGCCCATGTGACATATTTTTTTAATGGCGGTAGCGAAACCCCTTTGCCCAACGAAGATCGGATCCTAATCCCTTCCCCCAAAGTCAGTCGCTATGATCAAGCACCCGCTATGAATTCAATTTTATTGACAGATGCTCTCATAGAAGCGATTCAAAGTCAGCGTTATGATGTACTGGTTTGCAATTTTCCCAATGCGGATATGGTTGGCCATACTGGAAACTTAAAGGCAACTGTTGAGGCTTGTGAAGCTATTGATGCATGTTTAAAGCGAATCATAGCTGCTCTTGAAGCCGCAGGAGGACAAGCTATTATCACAGCCGATCATGGTAATGCAGAGCAAATGGTTGCTGAGGACAAGAGCAGTCAGCACACAGCACATACCCTCAATCCAGTGCCTTTTATCTATATTGGCAGTGACATGCAACTGAAAGAAAAAGCGAACAAAATGGTCATAGGGTCTCTGGCCGACATTGCGCCAACCATACTCTCACTACTTGAAATTACAGCACCGGACTCTATGTCAGGGCGTTCTTTGTTGAAAAAAAAGCCGAGTTAACCCTATGAATCGGAATCTAAGACGATGGCAACGTTTAGCGATGATTTATACTGTGAGCAGCGTGCTAAGCGCTGCAAACGTCATGGCCTCTCCCCATGATCTTAGTGAGGTTAAAAATGGGATCAAGACTCAGCATCAAAACCTAAAACAAATTCAACAGGCACAAACCATGCTGCAAAAAAAAATCAAGAGCAGTGATCTTGCCATTTCAAAACAACGACGCCATCTGCATCAACATCAACGTCAACAACAACAGCTCTCCAAGAAAATCAATCAACTAGAAAAAAAAATTGACCAACTTCATGCGCAACAACAAAAAATGCAAACTCAACTTTCAGCTTTTATTCGTTACAGCCATATTTTCAACCAGCATGGCAATCAAGCATGGATTGACAGTCGTCAATCAACACAACATAACCGTTTACAGAACTATCAGGGATATTTTCTCAAGAAGCGCACAGCAAGACTCGATGCTCTTCAAAAAATAACAGCCGAAAAAAAAGGGCACTTAGTCTTGCTTGCTGCTAAAAAAAATAAATTAATCAAAACTGAAACAGCATTAAATCAAGCACAGAAAAAGTTTAAATTGCAAAAAAAACAACGCCTAAAAACCCTCAATGCCCTACAGCAGCATTTGACCCAAGAGCAAGCTAAATTACAACTGTATCAATCACAAGCTGAAGAAATCCAAATAATTTTGCAAGAAAAGAAATTCTCTCAAAAAAATCAACATCTGCAAGGATTAAGTAATAAAAAAGGACAATTAAATTGGCCAACTAAAGGTCAATTGCATGCCAAATTTGGGCAGCGACGCAGTGGCCAAGTCTTTTGGAAAGGATTGATGGTTAAAGCGGCTGAAGGGGCTCCTATCCAAACGATTGCAGCCGGTAAAGTCATTTTTTCCGATTGGGTAAAAGGCTTAGGCTTACTGACCGCCATAGACCACGGCAATGGCTTTATGAGCCTCTATGGCCATGCTCAGACACTTTACACGCAAGTTGGTGACAGTGTTCAGCAAAATGAAACGATTGCGCTTGTGGGAGCTTCTGGGGGGCTCATGGAGCCGTCTTTATATTTTGAAATTCGGCATAAAGGAAAAGCGGTTAACCCTATTCCATTTTTGAGCCGATAAGACATCTACAACGACCTCGTAGTGGAAGCATCTCATCATGTACTTTAAGCTAAAATGGATTAAAAAATTATTCACTTTACTACAAGGCAGCTCTAACAGGCTCGTCATAATTGTGTTTACTAAATTACTCTACCGCCCACTTCATCGAGCAAATATCAAACCACGGCAACGACCTATTCATCATTTAGCAAAACATGATAAGGTACAAATTAATGAACTTAATATTCATATTTATCAATGGGGCAACTCCGATAAATTGATCTTATGTTTACATGGCTGGGAATCTCGAAGTATATGCTTTAGTGAAATGATTCAACCTCTGATCCAAGACGGCTACAGTATCATTGGTTTCGATATGCCAGGTCATGGCGCATCTGATGGCTTTGAAACCACTATTTTTCATTGTGATCAAATTTGTGCTTATTTAAACGAACGCTATGGTCAATTCGAGGCTTGTATTGGGCATTCTCTAGGTTGTCTTTATTTATTCTATACAGTAAAAAGAACACTTAAGACCAAGAAAATAATCATGATTTCACCTCTAGCCGAGTTCAGTTACCATTTCCAATATTTATGTCTTAAATACAAAATAAAACCACATTTAAGAAGAGTATTAGCTCAAAAAGTAGAGAACATGCTCCTACCGATTGAAAATATTTGGGAAAAACTCTCAATCCAATATGAGTCAAGCCTTGTCACACAACCCATGCTCATCGTTCATGATCAACATGATAAGATCATAAACATCAGTCAAGCACAAAAAATCTTTGAGGTCTTTACACATCAGGCTGAATTACTGATCACATCAGGGTATGGCCACACCCGAATTTTATCGCAAACTTTTGTAATTGAAAAAATACGCTTATTTATGAGTAGTTAAAATAAAAAAGATTGCTAAGCTTTAATAGAATCATATCTACTACTACAAAAAAGCACTTTCGGATAAGAGCAAAATATGCGATATAAAAAATTAATATTGTTGATATGCTTGAGTGCAAGCTTATCTGGATTCCATGCTCAATCAAAACCCAAAAAATGGTTTCTTGGGGTGGGTGCTGGCTTAGGCACGAATCTAAGCACCGATAGCAAGTTGCATTACACCAACAATGAAACCAGCTTATTAACAAAAGGCTGGACAAATAAACAACCTATCATGCAAGTTTTTTTAGAGTATCGCCATGCTGGCGTGGGCTTTCAATTTGAATTATCTCATCAGGTTTTAACTGGTTTAGATATTATTGATGAAAGCATCACAGGTCTTGACCTGAGCAAAGTGTATAATCTGACATCTAATTATACTCAAACATTCATGCAGCAATACCGTCTAAAATATGGGCTTGGCTGGGTTCTAACAGCACCAACTTTATATTATAAGAATTCCAGTATCACCTTTCCTACCA
>JADHND010000130.1 GCA_016779685.1 Shewanellaceae bacterium
GATACCACCTGCGTTGATCACATAGTCAGGCGCGTACAGAATATTCTTTTGATGCAGGAATTCACCGTACTCGGGCGTCTCTAATTGGTTGTTGGCACTGCCAGCGACGATGGTTGCTTTTAGAGTATCGATGGTCTGAGCATTGATAATACCACCAAGAGCACAAGGCGCAAACACATCCACATCTTGAGCAAAAATGGCGTCTGGAGCCACGGCAGTCGCCTGAAACGCTTGCACCACCCGTTCTACTGATTGTGGGTTGATGTCACTGACGTACAGTTTGGCGCCTGCTTGATGCAAAGCCTCACACAAATAATAACCCACATGGCCGACGCCTTGGACAGCCACTCGAATGTTGTTCAGGCTGTCGTTCTGACGTTGGTGCTGCAAGGCTGCTTTGATGCCCAAAAAGACGCCATAGGCAGTGATGGGGGAAGGATCGCCACTTTTGCCCTCTAAACCAAATAAATAGGGGGTTTCTTTTAAGGCGTACATAATATCGCTGGTGGCTGTGCCAATGTCTTCTGCTGAATAATAGCGGCCATTGAGTTGATGTACCATGCGGCCAAAGGCGCGAAAGATGTCTTCGCGACTGCCCAAATGTTGCTGGCTCATAATCACGGCTTTACCGCCACCAAAGGGTAAATTAGCCATAGCGTTTTTGTAGGTCATGCCTTTGGATAAGCGCAGTACATCACCAATGGCGTCTGTTTCCGAAGAGTATGACCACATGCGGCAGCCGCCGACAGCCGGTCCGAGGATGGTGCTGTGGATAGCAATAATGACTTTAAGTTGGGTGATTTCATCGAAAAAAAAGACCAAGTTTTCATGGCTATCAAAAGCAGGATGTTCCAACACCGACATAGCTCACTCCTTGAATATGACGCATTTGGTGGATGCTCTTTAATTATACGAAATAAAAACATGTTAATCAAAAAGCATCGGTGAACCACGTGCAAAATATCGCCCGTGGTTGTATTCGGTACACTTTAGTCGGTGTTGATCACCAAGTAACCTTGGTTAATCAGTGCCAGTACCTGCTGCTGCAACTGAGGATAGGTGGCGATTTCTTCGAGAACAGCTGGTGGGTATGTTTTCAGGTTAGCCAGTAAAAAACACATGGATTGCGCCTTGTCATCGACTGGATAACACTGCCCATCGACAAAGAAGCGAGGCAGGTCATCGTGCTCATGACAAATGATTTTTAGTCCCCCAATACGCTCAAGGTGCGTATCGGGCGGTAAATCTCGCAAATCGAGTATCTGTTCAGCGGCTGGCATGGGCTCTAGATTTAAGGCATAGCCACTTTGACTTAACAAGCGTCCCAAGACATCCCGTTGAATCGAATCAGGGATCTGTTGCATGAGCTCCACCAAGCCTGTGTGGGTAGCGGTGCTGATGACCCCGACATTGGTGTCGTCGTTTTTTGTCGAGACATAATGGGTTTGTCCCTGTTCGTGGTTGATCAAATGCGCACTGAGATGGCTGAGTAATTCTTGTTGGGAAGGGGTTCGTAGCCCTAAGGAATAGCTGATGGCTGGTTCCAAGGCTTGTCCGTAATGTGGACAACCTGCGGGAATATACAGCAAATCGCCTGGCTCCATGACGACATCGATACACGGCTCAAAAGATTCAATGAGATCTAAGCCATTGCCCGCCGCCGCTTGGTAGTTGCCACGATGACCGACACGCCAACGGCGTCGGCCTTGGCCTTGCAGAATAAACACATCGTATTGGTCGATATGAGCGCCTACGCCACCTTCGGGTGCGGCGTAGGAGATCATCAGATCATCAATACGCCAATCTGGCAAGAATCGAAACAGATCCACGATGTCTTGGCATTCAGGTACCCAGTGGTTTGTGGCATGCACTAAGAGTTGCCAATGGCTGTCTCCGAGCGTACTAAAATAGTCTTCGGTAAACGGCCCATGTTGAGTCTCCCATTGCTCGTCTTGCCGGCGAATGATACGGGATTGGATGCAGGACTCCAGTGCCATTCCTGCTAGTTCATCGGCTTGCAGAGGATCTTCAAAGGCACGGATACCCTTGGTTAAAAACAAGGGCTTTTGTTGCCAATAGTTCGCTAGAAAAGCGTCAGGATTAAGCGTCAGGGTCATCATCAGTGGTGCCTATTTTGCTTGAATGGCACGCGCTAAAGCGGCTGCCTGTCCAGTGTAGGTTGCGGGGGTCAGGGCTTTTAGCTCAGCCTTGACGTCTGCGGGTAAGGCCAAAGAGTCGATAAAAGCAGCCATGTCAGTCGCTTGAATCTTTTGTCCCCGGGTAAAGGCTTTGAGCTTTTCATAGGGTTGCTCAATGCCATAGCGCCGCATCACGGTTTGCACGGGTTCGCCCAAGACTTCCCAGTTGTGCGCCAATTCATCTTCTAAACTCGCGTTGTTGACCTCGAGTTTACCAAGACCTTTGCCAGTCGATTGTAAGGCTATCAGGGTATGTCCGATGCCGACACCTAAGTTGCGTAATACGGTTGAATCCGTGAGGTCACGCTGCCAACGTGAAATGGGGAGTTTGCGTGCCAAATGATCGAACAAAGCATTGGCAATACCGAGATTACCTTCTGAGTTTTCAAAATCAATGGGATTGACCTTGTGCGGCATGGTCGATGATCCGACTTCGCCCGCCACCGTTTTTTGGTGAAAATGTCCCAGCGCAATATAGCTCCAAATATCTCGGTTAAAATCGATTAAAATGGTGTTAAAGCGGGCGAGTGCATCAAAGAACTCAGCCATATAGTCATGCGGCTCGATTTGCGTGGTATATGGATTAAAGGTTAACCCCAGCGATTCAATGAAGGTTTGCGCTAGGGTTGGCCAAGCGATATCCGGATAGGCCACCATATGTGCATTGTAATTACCCACCGCCCCGTTCATTTTGGCGAGCAGGGGACAGTCTAAGCAAGCTTGTTGCTGTCGTTGTAAGCGGTAGACGATGTTCGCAAACTCTTTGCCGAGGGTTGTGGGCGTGGCAGCTTGGCCATGCGTACGAGCGAGTAGAGGCGTGTCAGCTAAGGCATGCGCGTGCTCGGTTAAATCTGCTATAAGTTCTGCCATCGCAGGCTGCAGGACGGCTTCTCGTGCCGTTTTGAGCATCAGCGCATGAGCGATGTTGTTGATGTCTTCAGACGTACAGGCAAAATGGACAAATTCAGCATAAGGCGCCAAGCTCGCCGATTTTGTCATCATTTGCTTAATAAAATACTCAACCGCTTTGACGTCATGATTGGTTTTTCTTTCGTGGTCTTTGATAGCTGTGGCATCGGTCAAGGAGAAGTCTTGGTACAGTTGCGTGAGCTGGTCAATATCGGAGCTGGAAAAAGGGGGTAAATCGGTAAATTCTGGGGTTTGGCTTAGATAAAGTAGCCATTGAATTTCGGCTTGTACCCGAAATTTCATTAAACCAAATTCGCTGAAGACAGTGCGTAAGGCGGCGGTTTTATTGCCGTAGCGCCCATCGATAGGTGAGATTGCACTCAGAGATGACAGTTCCATAAGGTTCCTTTGCTGATTTATAGGTAACGTTGAGCTTGCTGGACAATGTTGCGGCGATTAAAGATCAGATGGCGTCGTTTACCGCCTAGCTGACGCCAGAGCACCGCGGCGCGAACGGTCGCCAGCAACAAGGCTCTAATTTTGTATTGATTATGGGTGTTGTTAATGTGTTCGGGACGCCCGTTGATCATGATCTTAGGCCCTAGTGGGCTGATGATGTCACTGTAAATACTTGCCAAATTGGCGAGGATTTGAGGGTCAGTCAATTGAAAATGTTGTCGCTGCCGTTCGATGTCTTGGAGTCGATGAGCCAGATTTTTCATCGTCTGCGGCTGTTTGGCCAGCTTGCGCTCCAGCATCAGTACACCAAGTACATAGCGCATCGTATTTGGATTTTGATGCTTTTGGTCTAATTGTTCGATGATGGTGCGGTAGCCGATGTTCAAGTGACTCGCATGGCCTAAGATATCATGAATATGCTCTGGATCGGTGATCAAAATACTTTGTAAAGACTGCTCAATGAGCGCATTGTCTGCGTGGCCTTTGATGGCGATGTCGTGCAGCAAATGTATCGATTGACAGATACCGGCAAAAGCCATCGTTGATTCTTGAAAATTATGCATAGGGAGTCGATTCCTGCAAGATAGCGTCGATAATACCGCCGCCTAAGCATTGATCGCCGTCATAAAAGACCACCGATTGTCCTGGCGTCACTGCACTTACAGGGGCATCGAAGGCAACTTGTACGGTATCAGCATCCAGTGGCCGGATTTCACATGCGACATCGGCTTGGCGATAACGGGTTTTGACCGTGAGTCGGCGAATTTGGGTTAGGGGTTGGCGGTTCACCCAGTGGAGCTGGGTGGCTTTGAGTCCCGTAGACATCAAACGAGGATGTTCATGACCTTGGCCAATAATGAGTTTATTGGTGTCCATGTCTTTGGCGACGACAAACCAAGGTTGTTCAGGATGACTTTTTAAGCCACCCACCCCAATGCCTTTGCGTTGACCTAAGGTATAGTACATCAAGCCTTGGTGCTCCCCCACGACCTCACCAGCTGCGGTTTCGATGATTCCAGGCTGCGCTGGAATGTATTGCTGGAGAAAGTCCTTAAACTTTCTTTCGCCGATAAAGCAAATACCCGTGCTGTCTTTTTTTGCAGCCGTGATCAAACCCAAGTCTTCTGCTATCTGACGTACTTCGCTCTTATTGAGTTCACCGACAGGAAACAGCGTTTTGGCCAGGTGTGCTTCGCTTAGGGTATATAGAAAATAGCTTTGATCTTTGTTGGCATCGAGGCCTCTTTGCATCACAACCTGACCGTTGACTTCGGTGCGACGTGTATAATGACCAGTGGCGATGAAATCTGCGGCCAGATCTTCAAGCGCAAATTCTAAGAAAGCTTTAAACTTGATTTCCTTATTGCACATGATATCTGGGTTGGGGGTGCGCCCCGCACGGTATTCTTGCAAAAAGTATTCAAACACCCGATCCCA
>JADHND010000005.1 GCA_016779685.1 Shewanellaceae bacterium
GATTTAATTACCGAAAGTTATGTGAACTTGATACCAACTCCTTTAGGTGGGACTCATATAAATGGTTTTCGCCAAGGTTTAGCGGATTCAATACGTGAGTTTTGTGAGTTTCGGAATTTATTGCCTCGCGGTTTAAAAATAACACCGGATGACATTTGGCATAAGTGCAGTTATGTTTTGTCGGTTAAAATGGATGAGCCGCAGTTTATGGGGCAAATGAAAGAAAAATTGTCCTCAAGACAATCAGCCGTATTTGTAGCTGGGGTGGTTCGAGATACCTTTTCGCTTTGGTTGAATGAAAACATTGATGAAGCTGTTCAAATCGCTGAGCTGTGTATATCTAATGCGCAAGCTCGCCTTAAAACGGTGAAAAAGGTAGCACGTAAGCGGGTAACGAGTGGTCCTGCTTTACCCGGTAAATTAACGGACTGTGCCGCTCAAGACAGCAGCCGTGGTGAGTTGTTTTTGGTGGAGGGTGATTCTGCTGGTGGCAGCGCGAAACAAGCGCGGGATCGGGAATTTCAAGCGATTATGCCGCTAAAAGGCAAAATTTTAAATACTTGGGAAGTGGATTCCTCGCAGATCTTAGCTTCTCAGGAAGTGCATGATATATCGGTGGCTATCGGTTGTGATCCCGATGATTTGAACATAGATGAATTACGTTATGGTAAGATTTGTATTTTAGCCGATGCGGATTCAGATGGATTGCACATAGCAACTTTGTTATGCGCCTTGTTTGTGAAACATTTTAAAGCCTTGGTGACTCGTGGTCATGTTTACGTGGCGATGCCGCCGCTCTTTCGGATTGATATTGGACATGATGTTTATTACGCCTTAGATGAAGCGGAGAAAGAAGGCGTCTTAGATCGCATTGCTGCTGAAAAAAGAAAAGGTAACATTCAAGTAACGCGCTTTAAAGGATTGGGCGAAATGAACCCGACACAGTTGCGGGAAACGACAATGGATCCGAATACACGCCGGTTGGTACAATTAACGATGGATAACTATGAGCAGACTGTGCAGAGTATGGATATGTTGCTAGCAAAAAAACGCTCGAACGATCGCAAAATTTGGTTGGAAAGCAAAGGCGATTTAGCAGACTTGAATGTACAATCATAAACAATAAGGTGTTGATAGATGAGTGACTCTATTGTAGTCGGTACCGACGGTACAGAACAAATTTCCATGCATCGTTTTACAGAAGATGCTTATTTAAACTATTCGATGTACGTGATTATGGATCGCGCTTTACCCCATATTGGAGATGGTTTAAAACCTGTTCAACGTCGCATAGTCTATGCCATGAGTGAATTAAATTTATCGGCCTCGGCAAAATATAAAAAGTCGTCACGAACGGTTGGGGATGTCTTAGGTAAATTTCATCCACACGGCGACAGCGCGTGTTATGAGGCCATGGTGCTGATGGCACAATCGTTTAGTTATCGTTATCCTTTGATTGATGGGCAAGGCAACTGGGGTAGCGCTGACGACCCTAAGTCTTTTGCAGCGATGCGTTATACTGAAGCGAAACTGTCAAAATTTGCCGACGTGATGCTTGCTGAACTAGGGCAAGGTACTGTTGACTGGGGTGTTAATTTTGACGGTACGATGAAAGAACCGGTAACCCTGCCTGCGCGCTTACCGCATATTTTACTGAATGGGGTGACTGGGATTGCAGTAGGGATGGCGACGGATATTCCGCCGCATAATGTTCGCGAAGTCACGGCTGCATGTGGCTTACTGTTGCAAAACCCAGAAATTGAAATAGATGAGCTGTTGCAGGTGATTAAAGGCCCTGATTATCCTACAGCAGCAGAAATCATTACACCGCCAGCTGACCTTGAGAAAATGTATAAAACAGGTAAGGGAAGCATTCGGATGCGAGCTGTATACGCGATTGAGCAGCATGAGATTATTATTGAAGCGTTGCCTCATCAGGTGAGTACCAGTAAAGTTTTAGAGCAAATTGCTTCGCAAATGCAAGCCAAAAAACTACCTATGGTCAGCGATTTGCGTGATGAGTCTGATTACGAGAACCCAGTACGAATGGTGGTGGTACCACGTTCGAATCGAGTCGATTGTCATCAGCTAATGCATCATTTGTTTGCGACCACGGATTTAGAAAAAAATTACCGGGTTAATTTGAATATGATCGGGCTGAACCAGCGCCCAGAAGTGAAAGGTCTGAAAGTCATTTTAACGGAATGGTTATCGTATCGTTTGCTAACTGTGAAGCGGCGTTTGTCATATCGATTGGATAAAGTCACTAGCCGTCTGCATATTTTAGATGGGCTGTTGATTGCGTTTCTGCATTTGGATGAAGTGGTCCAAGTCATTCGTGAGCAAGATGAGCCAAAACAAACGCTCATGGCTCAGTTTAATCTGTCTGAGCAGCAAGCCCATGCTATTTTAGAGTTGAAATTGCGCCAATTGGCTAAATTAGAAGAGCATAAAATTACGGCTGAGCAGGCTGAGCTCGCCAAAGAGTCTAAAACATTGAAAGGAACTCTAGCCTCGAAGCAACGTCTAAACACATTGGTAAAAAAAGAATTAGAGCAAGATGCCAGTGTGTTTGGAGACGAACGCCGTTCGCCTATCGTGGAGCGGGCAGAAGCCAAAGCATTGTCAGAAAAAGATTTGATTCCAACAGAGCCCGTCACTATTGTGATGTCTAAAAAGGGGTGGGTTCGCTGTGCTAAAGGTCATGATATTGAGCCTCAGACCCTTAGTTATAAATCAGGTGATGATTATTGGTGTAGTGTGCAAGGGCGTAGCCAGCATCCGATTGTTTTGATTGATTCAACAGGACGTTGTTTTACGACGGATGCGCCTAGCTTACCCTCGGCTCGCTCACAAGGAGAACCTGTAACAGGCCGGTTCACATTGGCCGCAGGTGCCAATATGGAGCAATTGCTGATGAATCAAGAATCAGCTACCTATTTACTCTCTACCAGTGCTGGTTATGGCTTTATTTGCTGTGTCCGAGATATGATTACTCGAAACAAAGCAGGAAAAAGTGCTTTGACGATGACAGAAGGTGCGCACGTCTTAGCGCCGCTTGCGATCGATGTTCAGCATCAAGCAGTGGTGGTGATTAGCAGCGATGGCCGAATGTTGATTTTTGAGATCGGGCAACTACCGACTCTCACCCGCGGTAGAGGTAATAAATTGATGCATATTGCGGCTGAAAGATTTCAAAATCAGGAAGAATGGATTGCGCACGTCACTTTAATAGCTTCCGATCAGGTGCTCACTCTCATTGCAGGTAAACGTAAATTGGTGTTGAAATCAAATGATTTGATGATCTATCGCGGAGAAAGAGGGCGCAAGGGTATCAAGCTACCGCGTGGTCTACAACGTGTTGATCAAGTTGTTGTGAGTTCACTATGATTTGTTTTTTAAATGATAGATCGCATTTGTTTTAAAAAGCTTTTATTAAACGTATAAGTTGTGTCAGAATATAAGAATCTCATTAAACAAAGAAGGTGGAGTTTCTATGATTTGTATTCTACGTGCACTCATTTTGTTTGTTGTTGCCGTATTAGGCTTAATCTTTGCCATCGTGTATTGTATTATTCGACCCAAATATGAAAACCATGTTTTTATTTATGCGCGCATTTTATCTTTTTTAGCGCCTTTAATCGGTATTAAGGTGGTGTTGAGGGGGTTTGAAAGAAAACGAGCCCCCTGTATTTTTACCGCGAATCATCAGAACAGCTTTGATGTATTCACGTTAACTAAGGCAGTGCCCAAAGCGACTGTCAGCCTCGGTAAAAAAAGTTTGCTCTGGATGCCTCTTTTTGGGCAGATATATTGGCTGACGGGTAACATTCTAATCGATAGAACCAATCGCGTTAATTCCTTGCAAACATTAAAAAAAGTGGTCAAAAAAATCAAAACTCGAATGCTTTCAGTTTGGTTTTTTCCAGAGGGGACGCGTTCGAATGGGCGAGGGTTATTGCCTTTTAAAATGGGGGCATTTCATACAGCGATTCAGGCTAAGGTGCCGATTGTACCAGTCGTTGCCTCTTGTCAAAGAAAGATTCGCTGGAACCATTGGAATAATGGTGTGGTGATTGTCGAAATTTTAAAACCGATTACAACACAATCGCTTCATAGCGATGATGTAAAGTTGCTTGCGGCAGGCGTACATCAAAATATGTTAGAGGCATTTCAACGCCTATCTAAAGAAGCAAGGCAACTTGAAGTTGCTCATTAAATAAGAGAGTTAGGAAGAAGTATATGTCATTTGAACGCCAATTTAATTATCAGCAACAGGAAAATAAAGAGATTATTGCGAGTCTGATCGATGATGGTTCAGATCCAGACGCCATCTATGTCATGGAGCATCACATTTCATGTCATGATAAGTCTCAGATCGATGCTATCAGCCAAGTGTATTTTAAAGCTGGTTATGAAGTGCAAGAAATAGAAGAGTTGATGCTAGACGACGGCGCCAAAGTATATGGATTTGATATTGTCATTGAGCAACTTTTGGAGCTTGATCGGATTAATGAAGACTGTCGTCAATTGATGCAAATTTCCATAGAGCAGGATGTGCAATACGATGGTTGGGGCACTTATTTTATAGGTGAAGCAGATGAGGGTGATTTGGATGAAGAGGAAGCAGAATTTTAGGATTGATTTTTAAAGCAAAACAGATACACTTAACTTTAACTTATATCAACCCTGTTATCCTGTGCAGCTAGAATTATTTGAAATAAAATCACCTTGTATCGGTGTATGTCAAACCAATCGTAAGGGCTTCTGTCTTGGCTGCGCACGTAGCCGAGCTGAACGCCAGCAGTGGTTGCGTTTTTCTGATCAAGAGAAGCGAGTCGTTATTCGTTTTTGTAAAGAAAGATTAAGGAGAGCAAGGCTTTCCAAAGTAAATTCGCTTGAGGATATAGATGACTCTCAGGGGAGCCAGCAAGACTTATTTGGTTAAAACCAATTCGGCTTGACTCAAATTTTTGAAGATGGAACGCTGTTCATTTAAAATAGTTGGTACCAAAGGGCGGACTTGAACCGCCACGCCGTTGCCGGCAACAGATTTTGAATCTATCGTGTCTACCAATTTCACCACTTTGGCACTTGCGGACAATTATATAAAGCTTGAAAAAAATTGCAACCTTTATTTTCATTGGTCGCTTATTTTAGCACCAATTGAACTTTTGAATTGCACTTTGTGGTCAGAAATTTATAATCGTGTTTAAAATGTGATTTGTATGGATGGTTAGAAAACCGATGAAGGAACAAAATATCACTATAAACTGGCCAAGAGCAGGTTATTTAAGACGACTAGCTGCGGGCATTTACGATTTATTTTTAGCGCTGGCCATCTTTGTTATTACTGGATTTGTTGGTAATCTCATTTTTATTGTATGGATGAAATTGGGGTGGGTTCAGGGAGTGCAAGATTTCTCGCAATTGAATCAGCATCCTGAACAATTGCATTGGCTGCACGTTTGGCTGCGGGGATGGTGTTTTTTTTGGGTTATATATTTTTACATTTGGTTTTGGCAGCGTGGCCAAACCCTAGGTATGCGAGCATGGCGGTTACGTTTACAGCATACAGATGGTGCTTTTTTGTCCCGTAAAGATGCTTTGATGCGATTTTTTTGGAGTTTCGGTGGATTGGGTAATCTTTTAATTTGGTGTCGGTCGGATAGACGAGCGCTGCAAGATTATTTAACAGCCAGTGAAGTTGTGTATCAACAATAAATCATGCTAATGATAGCTTTCTAGCAGCAGATATTAAATTTTTCGGCGCATGAGCAACAGGGTTATGAGCCCTAAGCAGAGGCAGACAGGTAAGCTTGCGCTGATAAAGGGTGATATTTCAAAAATAAGACCGGCATGGCTTGCAGCTTCATTGGTCACGTAAAAGCCAAAGCCAATACCGATCCCCAATACAATTCTTGCTCCCATGGATGCTTGCCTTCTAAATTGAAAAATTAATGAAATAGCGATCATCACCATAGTTGCCATGGTTATTGGTAAAAGTAATTTTTTGAACAAAGCTAATTCATAGCGTTTCGAGGCGGGATGTCCGATTCCAATTCGCTGAAGGTTTTCGATCAGTGCGCGAATGGTCATGTTGTTGGGATTAGAGAGCTGCGAGGTGTGCATAATTTGCTGTGCTGGTATGGCAATGTCACGTCGTTTCTGTGATGGGTAAGCAGTCTTCACTATTTGCTTGGGTGTGATTTGTTTAGTCGTAACGTCGATAAGCTCCCAATAATCATCATGTATCAGGGCTCTTTTGGCTTGAGTGACTTCTTTAATTTGGTGGTCGTCAATTTTGTAAAGTTCAACTTGCTTAGCTGTTTGATCGGCACTGATTTCTTTGATGTGGATAAAGAAATCATTGTGATGAATCCATATATGACTCGGCACTGCTGAAATTTTTCCTTGTGAAGTGCGCAGCGTTTTGTATTGGTAAGCTTTTGCTTGAAGTGGGGGGGCAATAATTTCGCTAATGAGTAAGCAGATGAGAATGAATGGAATCACACTTTTTAAGACTGTTATCGCTATGTTTATTTTGGAATACCCCGCAGCCTGAAGCACTATAATTTCCATGTTGCTTGCTAATTTACCCAACCCGACCAACACACCGAGTAGCAGAGAAATGGGTGCAAACAAAATGATATCAGATGGAATAAACAGCAACACAAAATAAAAGCTGTCTAGTAAAGAAAAATGACCTTCATTGATAAATCGAGAATGATCAAGCCATCGAATAATACTGGCGATTCCACAAAGAACAAGCAATGCATTGACAGAAAAGCGGACGATTATTTTACCAATATACTTGTCTATAATCATGAGATTGGCGCGCCCTTTTTTCGAAAGTAATGACGATAAAACAACAATATAGTGATAAATAATACAGTTACATGCAACCACCAAGTGCCCAAATATTGTGGGAAACCGTTATGTTCGAGCATCCGCCTGGCGAGAATCGTTGCGATGTAATAAGTAAGGTAAATTAAAAAAGCGGGAACAATTTTGACAAAGTTGCCGTGCCGTACTTTTGTCTGTGACAATGGTAACGCGATTAGGACTAAGATAGGGAACATAAACGGCATCATAATACGCCAATGAAAGTAGGCTTGTGCTTTAGGGGTGTCTGTGTTTTTTAATTGAATGATGTCGAGTCTTTTTTCATCAGGATAAATTTTCCAATCCTTTTTCGGTAAGATCATTTCATATTTATCAAATTTAGTGATCTGATAATTAAGGTGATGCTGCGGAATTTGATAGGCATAACCATTTTGTAAGATTAGGCTTGTAGGCATGTTGGCACGACTATTAAAGTAGCCTGATGCAGCAATGATAAATTTTTGCTTTGACTGGTGTTCGTTTGGATGGTTTTTTTCTAGATAATTAATAAACACGGATTTAAGTTGCTTGTCTTGAGTCATGTTTTCAACATAAATAACCACTTGAGGTTCTTTTAAGCGGACGAAGTTGCTTGGTTTTAAGAATGCTAAGCTCGCTTCGGGCATCCGTTCATATTGTGTTATAATATTTTCTTTAATGCTGTAGAATCTGGGCTCAAGGTAGAAAGCAAACAAGCTATATACCATAGCGTGAGTCAACGCAAGCACAAGACCTATTTTGATTAAAAAAAACGGACTTAAACCCATGTTGCTTAAAATAACCAGTTCATTGTTGGTTTGTAAGCGATGCATGGTCAGAAATAAACCCACAAAAAAACTGAAAGGTAAAATGAGCGTTGATAATTTGGGCGTATACAAAAAGATAAGAGATGCAATAATATTGATGGGAATATCACCATTAACCACGTCGCCCAAGACACTTAGTAATTTTTGGCTGACAAAAATAACAAGTAAAACCATATAAATGACAAGTTGTGTCTTAAAGATATTGGTTAATAAGTAACGTGCAATAATCACATGAATGTTCTCAACGTTGTATTCATAATGTAAATTTTTTTATTATATCGTAAAAAAAAATTTACGGTATGGTTATTCGTAGATTATCTTGACATTGATAGGAGTCAACATGGATTTTTCGATACAAAGTGGCCAACCAGATCAACATACCTACGGTTGTTTGGTTGTTGGTGTTTATGAGGCCGCAGTACTGACCCCCAGCGCTAAAATCATAGATCAATTAAGTGAAGGGTATTTGAGTCAACTTTTACAGCAAGGTGATATGAGGGGTAAGTTAGGCCAAGTTCTCATGTTACACCGTTTGCCCAAATTAAAAAGTGAACGCGTGTTACTGGTCGGATGCGGACCAGAAAAACCAATCACGATGCAGCAATATCAAACACTGATAGGCAGTATGCTCGCTGCTTTAAATCAAGCGGGTGCCGCAGAAGTGAAAACCTTCCTGACAGAAATCGCAGTACAAAACCGAGATCATGATTGGAAAGTTCGTTTATCAGTTGAAACCATACATCGAAATTTGTATGTGTTCGATCAGCTTAAAAGTGAAAAAGAAACGCTGAGTCGTCCTATTCGTCAGTTTGTGTTTCAGATGGAGAAATCAGACGATACTAAGCTAGCTAAACAGGCACTGATAGCTGGTTCAGCTATCGCAAAAGGCATGAATTTGTGTCGGGACGTCGCTAATTTACCTGCAAATATTTGTAATCCAGCTTACTTAGGTGAACAAGCACTTGCTTTGGTAGACTTATCAGATAAAGTTGATGTGCAGCTATTTAATGAACAAGCACTCCAAGATTTGAAGATGCAATCTTATTTGGCGGTTGGCCAGGGGAGTGAGAATGAGTCGGTGATGAGCGTGATCGAGTACAAGGGCGCTCAAAATAAACAAGACAAACCGATTGTCCTTATTGGTAAAGGCATCACTTTTGATTCAGGGGGCATCTCACTCAAGCCAGGAGCTGGCATGGATGAAATGAAGTATGATATGGGAGGAGCCGCAGGGGTTTTAGGTACCATGCGTGCTTTGATTGACTTGGATTTACCGATCAATGTGATTGGAATCTTAGCGGGCTGTGAGAATATGCCTGATGGTTCATCATATCGCCCTGGTGATGTCATCACCACCATGTCCGGTCAAACCGTTGAGGTTTTGAATACCGATGCTGAAGGGCGTATGGTCTTGTGTGATGTGTTGACTTTTGTTGAGCGATATAACCCTGATGTTGTGATTGATACCGCCACTTTAACGGGTGCATGCATTATTGCGTTAGGCCATCATGCCTGTGCTTTGATGTCTAATCATGAACCCTTAGCGCAAGATCTACTTCGTGCTGGTCAGGATTCAGGTGATCGCGCGTGGCAATTGCCACTATGGGAAGACTACCAGGAACAAATTCGCAGTCCTTTTGCTGACATGGCAAATATTGGTGGTAAAGCGGCTGGTTCCATTACAGCAGCAGCTTTTTTATCGCGCTTTGCGAAGCCATATCAATGGGCGCATTTAGATGTCGCTGGAACGGCTTGGGTAAGTGGAGCTAAAAAGGGGGCAACAGGTCGCCCTGTTCCTATTTTAACGCAATATCTTATCACCAGAGCAAATGCTTGTAATTAACTAATTATTAAGAGAATT
This sequence comes from Shewanellaceae bacterium, assembly GCA_016779685.1. Lineage (GTDB taxonomy): Bacteria > Pseudomonadota > Gammaproteobacteria > Enterobacterales > Shewanellaceae > UBA2521. The sequence continues at coordinate 9,553 of JADHND010000005.1, forward strand.
AATAATTTTGTGTGTTTTACATTTATGGCGATATGATGCATAATGCATCGTTGTTATCGTTAACTTAATCGAATTGAACAGTATGTCTGATAAAAAAAAATATGACCCGAATGCCATAGAGCAAAATTTATATAAAAAATGGGAGCAAGCTGGTTACTTTAAGCCTTCTGGAGACACGTCTAAAGGTAATTATTGCATTGTGATACCGCCACCAAATGTAACGGGTAGCTTACATATGGGGCATGCTTTCCAGTGTACCATTATGGATACGCTGGTGCGATATCAGCGCATGTTGGGTAAAAATACTTTATGGCAGGTCGGTACCGATCATGCTGGAATCGCCACACAGATGGTGGTCGAGCGCAAACTAGAGCGAGAGGAAAATCAGTCGCGTCAAGATTTGGGCAGAGAAGCTTTTTGTGACAAAGTTTGGCAATGGAAGAAGCAATCAGGCGGTACAATTACACAGCAGTTAAGACGCCTAGGCGCATCGGTTGACTGGGAAAGAGAACGTTTTACAATGGATGAAGGCCTATCAAAAGCTGTGAATGAAGCTTTTGTTCGTCTGTACGATGATAAATTGATTTATCGCGGTAAGCGTTTAGTGAATTGGGATCCTAAGTTTGCTACAGCTATTTCTGATCTTGAAGTCGAAAATCGAGAAAAGCAAGGCCATATGTGGCATATTCGATACCCACTTGCAGGAACCGCTCTGACACCCGCTGGACATGACTATATTGTGGTTGCAACAACCCGTCCAGAAACCTTATTAGGAGACAGTGCGGTAGCAGTACACCCAGAAGATGAGCGGTATCGAGGTTTAGTTGGTCAAGAGATTGTGTTGCCCCTGTCTAACCGAAAAATTCCTATCATTGCCGATGAGCATGCTGATATGGAGAAAGGAACTGGTTGTGTCAAAATAACGCCAGCACACGATTTCAATGATTATGAAGTCGGTCAACGTCATCAGCTAGATATGTACAATGTGTTGACGTTAAATGCGAGTGTCCGTTCTTCGCTTGAGGTGGTTTCAGCCAAAGGAAAAATACGCGAGACCACGTTACCCATCCCAGCAGCATTCCATGGCCTCGATCGTTTCGTAGCACGCAAACTGGCTTTAACTGAACTAGAACGTTTGGGTTTACTCCAAAAAACTGAACCACATACCTTAATGCTACCTTATGGTGACCGAAGTGGTGAGATCATTGAGCCCATGCTGACTGATCAATGGTATGTTGCTGTGGAGCGTTTAGCCGAACCTGCACGAGCAGCAGTGGCTAAGGGAGATATACAGTTCGTACCTCAGTCTTATGAAAATATGTACAACGCATGGATGAATGATTTACAAGACTGGTGTATTTCGAGACAATTATGGTGGGGACACAGAATCCCTGCATGGTACGATGAACAAGGCAACATCTATGTTGGGCGAAGTCTGGAAGAAGTTCGACAAAAATATCAATTGTCGCCGACGCTGATGTTATCACAAGATGCAGATGTTTTAGACACATGGTTTAGTTCAGCTTTGTGGACTTTCTCCACCTTAGGTTGGCCAGAGAAAACGCCTGATCTTCGTCAATTTCATGCAACCGATGTTTTGGTTACGGGCTTTGATATCATTTTCTTCTGGGTTGCTCGGATGATCATGATGACATTGTACTTTGTTAAAGATGAGCAAGGACAACCTCAGGTTCCTTTTAAGACCGTTTATGTAACGGGGCTTATTCGGGACGAGCAGGGGCAGAAAATGTCAAAATCTAAGGGCAATGTCTTGGATCCACTCGATATGATTGATGGGATTGAGATGGATGCTTTAGTGGAAAAGCGCACGGCTCATTTAATGCAACCTAAGCTCGCTGCTAAAATAGAAAAACAGACGCGAAAAGAATTTGCACAGGGTATTTCAGCACATGGTACTGATGCGCTTCGACTGACGCTGGCATCCTTGGCCTCAACCAGCCGAGATATCAATTGGGATATGGGGCGATTAGAAGGCAACCGGAATTTCTGTAACAAATTGTTTCAAGCAACCAATTATGTATTGAGCAACACTGCGTCTTTTGATTGTGGTGATTTCACACAGCGGCCAGAACAAGTCGTACAGTCGCCAGTCGATCGGTGGATTGTGATAAAACTTCAACAAACCATCGAAGAAGTAACGACCGCTCTTCACCAATATCGTTTTGATAAGGCTGTCCAACATATCTATGATTTTACATGGAATGAGTATTGTGCTTGGTATCTAGAGTTGACAAAGCCTGTTTTGAAATCAGCTTCAGAGCCAGAACAGCAGGCTACGAGATATACTTTATTGTATGTACTTGAACAGCTTTTACGGTTGATACATCCGTTGATGCCTTTTATTACTGAGCATTTGTGGCTTCAGTTAAAACCTTTGATGTGTTTATCGAATGAGACGATTTCGACTTGTGCGTATCCAGTTGAAGTGGTACCAGCTTCTTTAGTCGCTCGTTTTAATCAAGATGCGATGGTCATTGAGTGGCTTAAAGACATCATTACAGCCATTCGTAATCTGCGTGCGACCTATCAGATTAGTCTTTCAAAGCAGCTACCTATCTATTTACAAGGTTTATCAGCAACACAACAAGGGTGGGTGTGCTCCAATCAAGATTGGTTGTGTCAGTTGGCTAAAATTTCAGAGTTACATATAGTGGATCAGCATACCAGCTTACCATTGTCAGCGAAACAGTTGGTTCATGACGTCGAAATTCTGATACCCATGGCTGATTTTATCGACGTGGCACAAGAGCAACAACGCATTGAAAAGAAGCAAGCAGCTTTGCAAAAAGAATTACAAATATTGCAAGCTAAGCTAGCTAATGATAAGTTTGTTGCCAATGCACCTCAGGCTGTGGTGCAGCAAGAACGGGATAAGCATGACGCACTGCAAAAACAAAGCTATTTGCTGATAGATCAATTAGACGACTTAAAGCAAATACAGGCAGAGAAACATACATAACATAGTAAAGAGTGTAGAATATCGACGGCATAGGCCGTCGATATTCTCACTGTTGATCATTAAAGGAATAACATGAAGGTTATTATACCTGTAGCTGGTCAGGGCACTCGTATGCTTCCACTGACTAAATCCCTCCCTAAAGAGATGTTACCACTATACAATAAGCCGATTATTCAACATATCATCTTTGAATGCGTGATGGCTGGATTTAAAGAGATTATCCTGGTATCTAGTCCAGATAAATTGAGTATTGAGTCATTCTTTAATGATGCGCATCCTACTCATCAACGTATAAATACTAAGAGCGAGATGGGACTGGCGTGTGATATTGATGCGCTGGATTATCAGATTTCAGTTGTTTACCAAACTGAACCCTTAGGCTTAGGTCATGCCATCTTATGCGCTGAGCCTTTAGTAGGGCAAAATGACTTTGCTGTTGTGTTACCGGATGTGGTTTTAACACGTGATCACCCTTCATATCAGACAACAGCTCTTAAGCAAATGCGGCAGAGCTTTGTGCTAACGAAGCAAAGCCAAATTATGATTCATGAAGTTGACCCTAAAGAAGTGATTAATTACGGCATCGTCGGCTTGGATGGGCAATCAACTTCAGAAATAGGCCAATTGATTGAGAAACCTTCAATTGATGAAGCACCATCAAATTTAGCTGTGCTAGGGCGTTATATTTTAGGTCGAGAAATTTGGCATCACCTTAGACAAACTGATCCAGATTGTCGAGGTGAAATACAACTAACAACTGCATTGATGCAGTTACTTCAGCACGAGCCTATGTCGGCTTTTTTAACGGAAGACAAGGTGTTTGATTGTGGTCAAATGGCAGGTTATGCAGCGGCATTTATTCAATTTACCTTGCAGAGTCGTGGGCAGAGAGACAATACAGCGAAAGTAACCATGCCCAAAATAAACGCAATGAATTGATTAGAAGCTTGCTTTCGGTTGTCAGCTTAAACTTTAAAATAGCCCAAAATAGTAGATTGCTTTTCAACTTGCTGTATTTGTTCATTCATTTTTTCTGCTGACAATTGAGAGCGATTGGTAACTTGTTTGCTCAGATCAAGGATTAAGCTTGTTTTATTATTAATTTTATTGGCAACTTCACTCTGTATCTCAGCTGAGTTGGCTATATCTGTGTTAAGTTTATTGATGCTTTCGACAGATTCTAAAATACTACTTAAGGCGAAGGTCGCTTCTTTAGACTGATCGACGGTTTTGTTTGCCTCATTGTTGCTTTGCTGCATTGAATGGGCTGTTTTTTCAGATGCATTTTGTAAGTCGTTAATCATATTACTGATTTCATCTGTGGATTTTTGTGTTCTCTGAGCGAGGGTGCGGACTTCGTCGGCTACAACAGCGAAGCCGCGTCCAGTCTCTCCTGCTCTAGCTGCTTCAATAGCGGCATTCAAAGCGAGTAGATTGGTTTGTTCAGCAATGTCATTAATGACTTCTAGAATAGATTCAATGTTGACGACGTCTGATTGTAATTTTTTTACGACATCCGTTGCGTTGTTTAATTTTTCTGAGAGATGATTAATTTGTGTGACCGTATCGGCGACAATTTGTTGGCCTTCTAGCGCATGTTCGTTAGCAATATAAGCGGAATCTGAAGCAGATTTTGCGTTACTGGCCACAGATAAGGCTGTCGAGGTCATTTCATTCATCGAGGTCGCCAGTTCTTCAACTTCTGTTTCTTGGTAAGAAAGTTCTTCGGCAGATTTTTTAATAATTTCGGCATTAGCAATGGTGTTTTGTCTGATTTCAATACTAATCCCTTTGGTTTCCTGAATTAGGGTTTGCAGCTTGGAAGCGAATACATTGAAATTTATAGCAAGTACTGAAAACTCTTGATCAATATGGGTGTCTAAACGTTGGGTTAAATCGCCATCTCCCGAGGTCGCATTCTCCATGGCTTTATTAAGAATTTTCAGTGGATAGATTAACTTAATGACTAGAAACCATAAGCCAGCGATAGAAACAAGGGTAAAAATAATGGTAAAAACAAAGGTCGCATCGCGCAATCTTGTGGCTGAGGCTACGACTTCACGTTTAGGGATGTACATGCCTATATACCAAGGATGGTCGCCAATCTTCGTAAATCGAAGTTCGATGAGTTCATTATTCAGGACTTTGTCTACTTGCTTCTCATTAAGATCAATATCTTGCCCCAGAAATTGACTGATAGGTTGGGTGATATAACTTTCAATTGGGTGAGTTAGGGTGATACCTGTTTCAGAGACCAGAAAAATATAACCTGTTTCAAACAGTTTAAACGCATTGGTTTTGTCTCCCAACTGAGCCAAATTAGTGTCATAAAATACGACCGAGATCAATTCACCAAGATTATCACGAATTGAGGTAGACAAAGTCATAATAGAGACATTAACCAGTTCGTTGCTAAAAAATTGAGTGATACCGATAGCATTGGTTCCCATTACGTTCGTATACCATTTTTCTTTACGTGGATCCCAATTATCGGGCATATTCCAATTCGTTTTATCACTGGTAAAGTATGTTCCATCTGGAAAAGCTGCACCTGAGATGCTAAATAATTTTGAATTTGTATGCGATTTTATGACTTGGCGGATATGAGACTTGGTTATTTTTTTTTCGATGAGGGTGTCATTAAAGTTAACTATTTGTATACGTTGGTTGTATTCGTTTTCAATGATTTGAGTGATGGCTTTTGATAAAATAGTGGTATTGTCATCTGTTATTTTTTCCATGATGACTTTAGTTTGAGCATAAATGGTCACAGTCAGTAATGACAGGGAGACAAAGAAAATAATAGATGATGCAATAATAACTTTTTGACTAAATCTAACCTTCATAATGATCCTTTTCCAAGTGTGTCTGGGTATTTTATTTAGACTTTAAAGCTGTTTAAAATATTCGCTTGTTGTTTTACATCTTCTACCTGGCTGCGCATTTGCTGTTGTATTTCTTTTGACTCAGCGGCTGTGTTGGCACTTAATTCTCTAATTTGGACAGTTTTTTTGTTAATTTGTTCAGCCACTTTGCTTTGCTGTTCTGCCGCAGCAGCGATTTGTTGATTCATATCAGTAATGATATTGATGGATTTTTTAATGTTATCGAGCCCAGAATTGGCTTTCTTAGATTGGGCTACGGTTGATTCTGCTATGTCGGTACAAGCTAAGATGACTTGTGCTGCCGAACTAGTGCCTTTTTGCAGTTGCTCGATGGTTTCTCTGATCTCAGATGTGGAATTTTGGGTACGCTGCGCCAGTGTTCGCACTTCATCAGCAACAACAGCAAAGCCTCGACCATATTCACCAGCGCGAGCTGCTTCAATGGCTGCATTTAAAGCAAGTAGGTTGGTTTGGTCTGCGATGTCGTTGATCACGGATAAGATCGACTCAATGTTTTTAACATCATGCACGAGAACTCGAATGGCATCGCCAGTATCGCTTATTTCTGATGACAATTGATCAATGGCACTGGCAGTTTGCGTGATCACCTTATTCCCGGAGCTGGCCGCCTTTTCAGCAATTAAAGCTGCATCTGAGGCTTGCTGAGCATTTTGAGTGATCAACGTAGAGGTGGTAGACATTTCATCCATCGATCGAACCAGTTCATTAATTTCTTCTTCTTGTGCCAGAATATCTTTTTGTGATTCTTCGATGAGTTCATAACAGGTGTTGCTGCCTTCCTCAACTTGTTTTCCAATTTGAATGGTGTCTTTAATTAAATTTTGTAGTTTATCAATAAATAAATTAAAGCTCTTAGCGAGTCGAGCAAACTCAGCATCTGTTTTTGTTTGTAGTCTTTTGGTTAAATCGCCATCCCCAGCGGCCACATCATGCATGGCATGATTTAATTTAGACAAGGGCTTAAGCAGCCATGTCATGGTGATAATCAGGATAATAAAAGCTAAAAATGTTGAAACAATATCATCAAAGAATGAGCTTGAGGATATTGTTGAAATATCCGGCATAACTTCCTTGGTTGGCAACAACATGGCGAGATTCCATGGTAAATTGCTTAAATGTGTCAAATACAAGAGAAAGGGTTCGTCATTAACGGAGATGTTTTGTTTCTTTTCTAGGTTTGCAGAGGGTAATATACTGCTCATGGCTTTGCCTGTGATCCTCTCATCAGGATGTGTCACTAAGGTGCCTTGATCGTTAACAATAAAGAAAAAGCCACTATCAAAATGATTGCTTTTATCCAGCAATTTTTTTTGTAGATGTTTTAAATTGAGATCGGCAAACATGACACCTAGCAACTTGTCATTTTTATAGACGGGTGTTGACATGGTGACAAAACCACGTTTTAAGACATCACTATATGTTATGGTACCGATGACAGTTTTCTTTTTTGTTACGGCATCCTTATACCATTGCTCCACCTCTCTTAAATCATAATTAGGTGTAAATTGAGGTACGTTGCTAAGATAAAAGCCATTTTCTGCGTAGACAAATCCGGTCAAACCAAAGACTTCTTTTACTAAGGGGAGGTTAACGATATATTTTATGTTGCTCTGTGAGGAGTTTTCGGCAATAAGCTCAGCAAGATTACGGCTAATATCAATGAAATATTCTGTTTCATTTTCAAATTTAATGGCAACTGCATTCGCATAGTCTTTTATAAAAGTATCGGTCATAATGCCGATCTCGACCTTGGTTTGCTTAAATTCCCATATTGAAATAGTTACAAGAGCAACACTTAGAGCTAAGGTTACGCTTAAAACAATTTTAAACTTGAAATTTATGCGAAAATTCAAGTTAACCATACTGGACTCTCGAGAGATTCATATGTTTAAATTATAGACTTAAATTCAGTTTTACTTGAAGATATTAGTCAATATTTAGGTTTTTAAAATTATCATTGTGGTCGGCTATAAAATTAGCTTGTTGATTCATTTGTTCGGTAACCTGCTGAGCATGCTCGGTCGTTTTAACACCTAAATTTTTAATGATGTTAGCTTTTTCATTTACAGAAGAGGTGACATTGTTTTGTTCTTCTGCAGCTGAGGCAATTTGCGCATTCATGTCTGTAATTTTATTGATGGCCTCTAAAATGGTTTGGATGGCTTGATTGGCTTCATTAGATTTATTAACCGTTACAGATGCAACTTCTTTACTAGTTTGCATGGTTTCAACGGCAGTGATTGAGCCGCCTTGGAGTTTTTCTATCATATTGCTGATTTCAGAGGTTGCTTCTTGGGTGCGCTTAGCAAGATTACGAACTTCATCGGCTACCACCGCAAATCCGCGGCCTTTTTCGCCAGCTCGGGCTGCTTCAATGGCCGCATTGAGTGCCAGTAAATTGGTTTGGTCAGCGATATCATTAATGACAGCTAAAATAGATTCAATGTCTTTAACGTTTTCTCCTAGTGAATTAATGACCTCGACGGAGGTTTCAATCTGAGTGGCTAAATTAATGATTTCTTTGGCTGTACTGTCAACGACGTTAGAACCATGCTTTGCCGCATCATCTGCTGTTTGTGTTGCTACGGCAGTTTCTTTGGCATTCTCTGCAACTTGATAAGATGTGGTTGTCATTTCATGCACAGTTTGCGTTAATTGCTCAACTTCTGCTTGTTGTTCTGTAATAGCTTTATGGGAAAGTTGAATTAATTCTAAATTTTTTTGACCGCTTTCTTGCATTTTGTTTTGGAGAACTTTTGATTGTGCAATGGATTCAGTTAATGATTGCGTGAAGGTATGAAAATTTTGATTCAACTCGCCAAATTCTCCTTTTCTATGTTTAGGAAGCGCCTCCAGTGCTTCCATGTTGCCTCCCAGCGCTGCTTTAAGCGTTTGTTTAAGATTATTCACAGGCTTCATAAGATGAATAATAAAAAAACTCAATATCAGTATGCTTAAGCCAACAAAAAATAGAGTAAGCAAAATAGCAAAATTCCGCAGTACGGTAACCGAAGCTAATACTTTTTCGGCATCAATAATGACCCCCAAATAAAGAGGTTGTTTTAAAGCCTTCTTGAAGTCCAAATATTTAGTTTGACCATTCAATTCAACAATTTGTCGACCTTCAATAATCTTGAGGTCACCAATATCTTTTGAGATGTGTTGACCAATTAATCGGCGATTTGGGTGCGATAGAATTAAACCAGTTTCTGAGATAAGAAAGGTATAGCCTGTTTCTCTAAAGGTCATTTTATCTAAAATTTCCATAAAATCCTTCAGGTTGAGATCATTAAACAAAACGCCATAAAATTTGAAATTGATATAAATGGGCACTGCAATGGTGATCACGGTTGCTTGGTTCTGTTCACCAATAAAGGGATCGCTGACAATGGTTTGCTGGGCATCCTTCGCTGTCTGATACCATTGTTCTGTACGTGGATCCCAATTGGGCAATTCAAACTCAATACTGTTGTCAATTGAGCTACCGTTGCGTTCAAAAGCTACGCCCGTCACGGTAAAGGCTTTTTGTAGAGATGGCTGATTAATCACTTTATTAATGTGTACGGTAGATAGATTGGTTTTTAATAAATCGGCCGTGTAGTTGGCTAATTCTATTTTGTTGTTGACGGCTTGATCGATGGTTCCCATGATACTGTCAGACACTTCCCTCACATTATTCTGGATAATAGATTTGATATCGTTTTGAATGATCATATATTCCAGTGTTGCCAGAGACGTCAAAGCAACAAACAAAATAGTTGAAGAAATACCAACAACTTGTTGATTAAATGAAAATTCAATTTTTTTCAATCGTCTTCATCCTCTTTGAAATGGGCAATTTTAAGATGGTATTTTTGATACCTCATTGTACCGTCGTCTAAATTTAGCTCGAATTATTTTACTGGGTTTATAAATAGCTTGAACACAATTGGGTCGAATGCGCTTGAATCGGTTAATATCATCGTGTGTCATGTTCTGCGTCGGCATAGCTAATTGCGAACGTGTCATGACTTTTCGCGCCTCAGGTGAAATCTTATATTCGCTGCTTGGATCGCCTTGTTGTCTATTTTGAGGATGGTTCATTTTGGTAAAAATTTTTTTTATAATGCCTGCTTCATAGAGAGCTTGCACCGACACATCATCATCGGGCATGACCAGCACAGAGCTACGACGAATAAAAAACTCCCTTAAAATCGCGCGCTCATTTAAATCTAATATGTTTAATTTAGTTAAAATTTGTTCTTGGATATAGGTATGACGTCGCTTTTGTTGCATGATATTTAAACCATAAAAGCATGCGGAAATCGCCAGATAAGTGAAGGTTAAAATCTCAATCAAGCCAATTAGGACACTGTATCTTTTAATAAAGCTCTCAACACCTAAAGCCTGCATTAAACTGGAAGGGAGAAACGTCATCAGCAAACAAACAGTAAACAACCAAGTGGCGGCTTTAATTCCATTATCGTTCATTTTGATCCAACGGGCGTCGTTTCGCTTCATAAGTTGATGTCGTCCTTTCGAGATTGACTTGGCACGAAACATAACGCAAAAATTGTACCATAAATGTTTTTTTATATTTTGATGCTGGGGATACTTGGCTTATGGCGGGTTTAGCCTGAGCCAAGTATTAAAGGTGGCAACGATATGCTAGGCAGAATGGAATATTTTAAATTGAGTCGTTTGTGCTTTAATCGTACTCTGCTTAAATGCTTGCTGGATGATGTCAGTATATTTGAGGTGGGTATTCACGACAATTTGCCACTGTCCGTTTTTTTTGAGACAGCGTCTAGAATCTAAGATAAATTGTTTAGTCACTCTTAAATCGTGTTGAATACCGTCATGGAACGGAGGGTTGGATACAATCGCATCAAATAGACCATCAACTTGATGCAGCCCGTTTGATGGGTATACCTTACCATGACATTGATTGAGAGAGAGCGTCCGCCTACATGACTCTAGAGCCATAGCATTGATGTCAACTGCTTCAATGTCGCAATGTGGGAACTGTTTGGCAATGGCACAAGCGATGACGCCGTAGCCGCAACCAAAATCAAGGACTCGACCTTTGAGCTTGGGAAGGTTTTCGAGCATCAGTAGCGTGCCTTGATCCAGTTTTTTATGACTGAAAACCCCCGGTAAGCTTGCTATGCTAAGAGCACCATGTGGCGTTTGTACCATCATCTCGGCGAACCAATCTTCCATTTCAAATCGGATACAAGACTTTTGTTTAGACGTCTCAAACAACAAACAGTGGCGTGCTTGATCTAATTTACGACAAGGTTCAAAAAAATCGGGTATTTGCTTACTCAGTTGCTTAACCCCACTGCGGTTATCGCCGACAACCCATAAGATACCGTTGGGGTTTAGATAAAATGCCGCTAAGTGGAGTAGATATTGGGCAAATGCTTTGCTTTTAGGATAAAAAACAATGATTTGATCGAATTGTTCTGGCTCATGATGTGTTAATTGGACACCAAATGTACACGTCGGATCATTGGGTATATTTAGGTGATGCTGAAAATCAAAGTGAAGGGTACACACATCGAAGCCATTTTGCTTTAGTTGAGTATGTAAGGTATCATTTTCATGATTTAAAATCAGAAGGTTGTTGGTCAGTTTAGACAATTGGCGTTCTATGACTTGAGAAGGCGCTGTTAGCTGCATAGCATACTCGATGGTTAAAAAAGTGAATGTTATTGTTTAATAATGACGGACTTGTTTGAGCAGCTTTGCTCAATGAAATCAAATAAGTCATTGGTTAAACATAATCCCGTCGCTGCTTCAATTTCTCGCAGACAGGTTGGACTGGTGACATTGATCTCAGTTACTTTGTTGCCGATGACGTCTAAACCGACAAAGTATAGTCCACGTTTGATCAATTCAGGCGCTATGGCGGTAGCTATCTGTCGGTCTTCATCTTGAAGTGGCTGCACCACTCCGTGCCCTCCGGCAGCTAAATTACCGCGCGTTTCTCCTTGCGCAGGGATACGTGCTAAAACATGAGATGCGACCTGCCCATTAATGATGAGAATACGTTTGTCTCCTGCCTGAATCGCCGGCAGATATGTTTGCGCCATGATACTGGTTTGGCCGTGTTGCGTTAAGGTTTCGATGATCACGGAACGATTCGGATCCGTCGCGGTAACGCGAAAGATGGAAGCGCCTCCCATACCATCTAATGGTTTTAGGATAACATCCTGTTTATCTTCAATAAATTTTCTAATTAAATCTGCACGACGGGTAACCAGTGTTGGCGGGGTAAATTGTGGAAACCATGCCGTAAACAGTTTTTCATTGGCATCTCGTAAACTTTGAGGTTTGTTGATCACCAACGTCCCTTGAGCTTCAACCAATTCCAATAAATAAGTCGCATATATGTATTCTTGGTTAAAAGGGGGGTCTTTACGCATGAAGATGGCATCTAAGGTTGCCAGTGGTTTATCAGCTGGAGACTCTAAGTGGTACCAGCTGTCGTTTTGGTCTTGAACTTGCGCTGGGTATATGCTTCCTTGTACTTCATTATGATGCAGCGCTAAGCTATCAAAGGGAATATAGTAAATCTCATAGCCTCGTTGCTGTGCCGCTAATAGCAAGGCAAAGCTAGTGTCTTTGTGAGGCTTGATGGTGGCTATTGGATCCATAATGATGCCAATTTTTATCATATCGAGTCCTTATTGTCCTAAATCGCCAAAGCGTAATTGTAAAGCACTTATGGCTGTTAGTGCCGCGGTTTCTGTTCTGAGAATTCGAGGGCCCAATAAGACTTCTTGGAAGGCATGATCACGGGTCGTTTGAATTTCTTCTTCTGAAAGGCCGCCCTCACTACCAATGAGCAGTCGAATGCTGGATGCCGGTTGTTGAATTTGATTGATGCCTAT
>JADHND010000006.1 GCA_016779685.1 Shewanellaceae bacterium
TAAAGCCAATCCCGTCATACCTGGGTTTTCATAATCTCCAATACGGGGATAAAAATTCTCATGATAAACAGGTTCAGCTATGCCTGAAAAGACCAGACCTGACCCCATACCCGCGGTGAACAACATCGCCAACCAAGTACTGAAGCGGTATGCAGGCATGGCTGTTGCTCCCCCTAAGACCATACGGCCTAATGGGCTGATAGCAATCGCAATCGCAATGACCGTAAAGGCTGAGCAAAGCAAAATGAGGCTGGTGTTGAAATACCCGATAAATGCGTTGCTAAAGGTAGATAAAACTGCAATCGTTTCTTGAGGCAAGCCAACAAACAAGCAGAGTAGGCTCATGCATAATACCGCTGTCGGCAAGCCAGTAGTCAACGAGTAGTTTTCTTTCATAAATCTAAGATTTTTAAGCATTAAAAGACTTTTTAAAGTATAAAAGCCCCCATTGTACATGAAGAAAAAATCAATGTATATTTTAGAAAAAAAAAAGCGCATGAAATGCGCTAGCCTTAAAATTTAAAGCTGAGGTTTTTTAACTTATTGATAAACTACTGAAAATATAACCGGGTTCCCTCCAGTATTTTGGGTTGAATATGATCCTTGTGTCGCAATACTACCTGAAGGTACTTGTAGAGAACCCCCTATGTTGATGATATCCATACCTGCTGAATTCACTGAAGCACCTGAACCAGTACAGATTAAGGTCATACCGGAAACTGAGTAGTTGATTGAGAACAAGCCCAATACTTTATTAGCATCTTGCTCATGTACAAGCAACGCTGATGTAGAACAAGAAAGAGTGAGTAATTCGCCGGCAGTCGCATTAATAGTAAAAGAGCCAGCTGTTCCCGTTGTTTCAGCCAAATAACCAGATGTACCTGGGGTTAAAGTGCCGTCATTTGATAGTGAAATGATGCCACCTGGATCATTCGAATCAAATTCCAATGCTCCAAAGTTCATACTAGTCACATTGGTGATGTTTAGAGCTTGCATAAACAATGCTTGCGCATGAACATCCGTTTGCGCCGAGTTTGACGCGGTGGGTAAAATCGAACATATCGTCATCAATAAAATCGATATCTTTTTCATGGTAACCTCCTATATAGTACTCATTACTAAAAACAACTAGAAAGTCATAGGGCAAGGTAAGATTGTTGATATTACTTCGAAATTAAACGAACAAATAAAACAGTCTAAAGCAAAATATTACATCTATAACATTATTGCAGTGCCAAATACATCATTGATGTTTGACAGCTCTCGTCCTAGAGAGTTATTTAATATAAGTATAGTTGACAGGTAGGGGGTTTTCCATTAGCCATTATAGCAGCAAATACAACAAAGGAAAGGAATGGGATTACTCAAAATAGCGTATATTTAATAAAAAAAAAGAGATAAATAAAGTATAAAAAACAATACTTTAAATATCTTTTTTTTGAATTTTTTTTAAAAAAATAACGCTATTTAGCGTAAAAAAAACAACGTAACTTATTGATAATAGTTGTATTTAAAAAACTATCTGGTAAGACCAATAAAAAGCGGATCACTTTTATAAGATTTTTTTTTATATCATTTTCAATGACTTAAAAATTAAAAAATATAGGTAAAGACCCTTTATAATACCTAGGCTAGGCTCTTAAAACCCCTTAAAACGTCATACAAGCAGCATTGAGCAAACCCGTTGACAGCGCCATAGCACCTAATATAATTGCAGCAGCGATGTCCCCTTCTTCTATACGCGCATCAACCTTGGGCAACAACAACAACCGCACGATATAAAAACCCATCAGCTGGGCTACGATCGCTACCCCACCCCACATGGCAAAATCTATCATGTTGATGGTGTTGACGGCGGCACTGGCAATCGCAATGCTATAACCCAACGCGGCACCTGCCAAAGCGATCGAAGCGGCTACATTCTTTTGTTGTCGAATCAGCTCCCAATCGTTGTTGGGTGTGATCAAGTTATATAGCCATTTAAATGCCAACAGAAACGTCATAGCGATGGCAAAATACACCACGTACTGCACAATTCCATCCATAAATAAATTTAAAAGCTGCGAAAAACCTATGGTTTCTTCCATCAAGTCCCCTTTTTGGTTGGTAATTGATTAAAATGCTGATATGTTTTGTTGGTCGCTATTCGCCCACGGGGCGTTCTTTCAATAAAACCTTGTTGAATCATAAAAGGCTCTAGCACATCTTCAATGGTGTCTCTGTCTTCTCCAATCGCCGCCGCTAAATTATCTAAGCCAACTGCCCTGCCTTCAAAGCGTTCAATCAAGGTCATGAGCAATTTTCTGTCCATAAAATCAAATCCTTCCGCATCTATATCCAGAAAAAGCAACGACGCGCATGCGACCGCTTCAGTAATAATGCCTGCATATTGAACATCCGCAAAATCTCGCACACGTTTTAGCAACCGATTGGTAATTCGGGGCGTGCCACGAGACCGTCGTGCAATTTCAGCTGCACCTGAAGCGTCAATATCAACCTTTAAAACTGTAGCAGATCGTTGTACAATTTGAGTCAATTCTTGATTTGAATAAAACGCTAAGCGAAGTGGAATACCAAAACGTGCTCGTAATGGCGATGTTAACGAACCCGCTTTGGTGGTCGCTCCAATCAGCGTAAAAGGAGGTAAATCTAATTTAATTGAACGTGCAGCAGGTCCTTCGCCAATCATAATATCAATTTGATAATCTTCCATAGCCGGATACAATATCTCTTCTATATGCGGTGCCAATCGATGAATCTCATCGATAAACAACACATCTCCCGCTTCCAAATTGGTGAGGAGCGAAGCCAAATCGCCAGCTTTTTCAAGCACAGGTCCTGAAGTGCATTTGATGTTACTATCCATTTCATGCGCAATAATATTGGCTAAAGTGGTTTTACCAAGCCCTGGTGGCCCATAGATCAAAACATGATCCAAGGCTTCACCCCGGTCTTTCGCAGCTTGGATAAACACCGCTAGTTGCGATCGGGCATCCGTTTGTCCAATATACTCCATTAGCATCTTCGGCCGCATGGCTCGATCTACCGACGCATCCCTGGGTTGAGATGTGGCACTGATAATTCTGTCTGCCTCAATCATGGTGGCTTCCTTTATTAACCTTTATTAACCCTTAAGCACACATGGTCTGCAATGCTTTTTTAATGACAGCTTCTGAACGCATACCAGCTTGATAAACTTGCGCCACCATCTTGCTCGCTTGGCTTGATTTATAGCCTAGTACCATCAAGGCATCCAACGCTTCTTGCTCAACCTCATCTTGCTCAGCAAGCCCCTTAGGCTGATTTAAAGTCGCCGTATTTAATGGCAACTGCTTTAACTTGTCTCTCATTTCTATGACCAAGCGCTCAGCAGTTTTTTTACCCACGCCCGGTAATTTGGTTAATTGAGCGACATTTTCATCTTGCATACATTGCATTAGAGCATTGCTGTCCATACCCGATAAAATCGACAGTGCCATTTTCGGGCCCACACCGTTCACTTTAATTAAATGCCTAAATAAGGTTCTCTCATGGGTATCTACAAAACCATACAAAAGCTGAGCGTCTTCGCGTACCACAAAGTGAGTGTACAACAGACAGTTTTGGTTCAATTCTGGCAGCTGATAAAAGCTGCTCATAGAGACTTGAGCTTCGTAGCCAACACCTTGGATATCGAGCACGACATAAGGTGCTTGCTTTACGATTAATGTACCCTGTAATCTTTCTATCATCAAAGCCTCGCTTATGACTTATTTGGGTTCAGGTGGTTGATAATGGCGCCAGCCAGCACCAGCCGTGGTTTGCTTGGTCAATAGGTTGTTGTTGGTATGATGGTGACAAATCGCTAGTGCCAGCGCGTCGGCTGCATCTGCTTGAGGCGAGCTGGTCAAACTGAGCAATTGACACACCATGTGTTTCACTTGATTCTTGTCGGCGGCGCCGGTACCAACCAACGCTAGCTTCATCGCCCTTGGTGCATATTCGAAAACAGGCAAGTTAGCTAATGTGGCTGCCACGATAGCCACCCCTCGAGCTTGACCTAATTTTAAGGCAGCATCGGCATTTTTGGACATAAAAACCTGTTCTATCGAAAACTCTTGGGGTTGATATTGCTGGATAATTTGCTGAACGCCTTGATAGATGAGCTTTAATCGACCAGGCAAATCGCCTTGATTGGTGCGAATGCAACCGCTAGCAACATAACTAATTTGATTTTGATGGACGCGAATCAACCCGTAGCCGGTCACTCGCGATCCTGGATCAATGCCCAATATAATCGACATCAGAATGTATCTAAGGCCGCTGCGACTTCATCTGCAATTTGACCATTGTGGTAGACCTCTTGAACATCATCCAATTCTTCTAACATGTCAATCAACCGAATAAATTTAGGGGCTGTCGCAACATCTAAATCAGCACTGGTCGAAGGAATCATAGCAACTTCAGCATGCTCTGCGGTTAAATTCGCTGCATCTAAGCCATCTTTCACCATCCCAAAGTTTTCAGGTGTGGTATACACCAAAAATGATCCATCTTCATGTGGAATCATATCCTCAGCACCCGACTCTAAAGCGGCTTCTAGTAGTTGATCTTCATCATATGCAGAACCGAACGTCAACACACCTTTCTTTTCAAATAAGTAAGACACTGAACCATCTGTGCCTAAATTGCCCCCTGATTTAGTAAAAGCATGACGCACCCCGGACACCGTTCGATTGCGATTGTCGGTTAAACATTCCACCATCACAGCCGTGCCCCCTGGGCCATAACCTTCATAAAGAACGGTATCCAAGGCTTGACCTTCTAACTCACCGGAACCACGCTTTATCGAACGTTCAATGGTGTCTCGAGTCATGTTGTTAGACAACGCTTTATCAATCGCAGCCCGCAAGCGAGGATTGGTGCTCGAATCAGACCCACCTTCACGTGCAGACACGGTGAGTTCTCGAATCAGTTTGGTGAATAATTTACCCCGTTTTGAGTCCTGAGCCGCTTTACGGTGTTTTATATTTGCCCATTTGCTATGACCTGCCATAACTAAGAATACTCCTACATTCAAATTTTTTATTGGTTTACGAGCTGGCCTCATTCATCACATGAATGAGGCTATCTTTATGCGTGTTCAGGTTGATTTTTCATCACTTGAATATGTAAATCTTGCAATTGTGTCTGATTTGCTGGACTAGGCGCTTGCGTTAATGGGCAGGCCGCTGTGGTCGTCTTAGGAAAAGCCATCACATCTCGAATCGATGTTGCTTGGGTCATGAGCATGATGATACGATCAAGACCAAAAGCAATACCAGCATGCGGTGGGGTGCCATAACGCAACGCTTCCAACAAGAAGCCAAACTTGTTGTCAATTTCTTCGTCACTTAAATTTAAAAGGTCAAACACTTGTTTTTGCATCGCACTATCGTGGATACGCACCGAACCACCACCTAATTCAAATCCATTGAGCACCATGTCATATGCTTCTGATAACGCTTTAAGTGGTTCCGCTGCAAAGTGTTGTGTAGACATAGACTTCGGTGCCGTAAACGGATGATGTAACGTATGTAAACGACCATCCACTTCCTCAAACATCGGGAAATCAACGACCCACAATGGGCACCAAGTGGCTTCAATCAGTCCAAAATCTTCGCCTAATTGCAATCGAAGTGCGCCTAAGGCTTCCGTCACTTGTGTCGACTTATCGGCACAAAACAACAAGCAATCACCTGTCTTAGCCGCTGTTCTTTCTAGCAAGCTGGCTAATAAGGTCTCGTCTAAGAACTTTGCAATCGGCGACTGAATGCCTGCTAGTCCCTCATTTAAAGCATTGACCTTGATCCACGCCAAGCCTTTAGCACCATAGGTTTGTACTGTTTTGGTATAACCATCAATGGTTTTTCGTGACATTGCCGCGCCACCAGGCACACAAATCACACTCACGCGCCCAGCAGGGTCTTGTGCTGGCTCCCGAAACACTTGAAAGTCGATATCACCGACTAAGTCCGCCACATCAATCAAAGTCAATGGGTTTCTTAGATCGGGCTTATCTGAGCCATATAAACGCATTGCGTCAGCATAGGTCATGCGAGGGAAAGTGCCTAAATCAACATCCAATAAGGTTTTAAAAACATGCTGCAGCATCCCTTCGTTAAATTGCATGAGACTTTCTGCGTCCATAAATGAAGTTTCAATATCCACTTGGGTAAATTCGGGTTGTCTATCTGCGCGTAAATCTTCATCACGAAAACATTTTACAATCTGATAATACCGATCAAAACCCGATACCATCAGCAGCTGTTTAAAAATTTGAGGTGATTGAGGCAACGCAAAGAAACGGCCTTTGTGAGTGCGTGAAGGCACCAAATAATCACGAGCACCTTCAGGGGTGGCTTTGGTCAGCATCGGCGTTTCAATGTCTAAAAAATCATGTTCTGCCAGATAAGCACGCATGCATTGCGTTACTTGAGCGCGAAAGATGAGACGCTGAGTCATCTCTGGACGACGTAAATCAAGATAACGATATTTTAGGCGTTGTTCATCGCTGTTGTTCGGATCGTCTAAATTAATCGGCAACGGTGCCGCTGTGTTAAGGATACGCAGTGTTTGGGCTTGTACTTCAATCGCACCCGTTGACATATTCGAATTCACTTGACCAGCAGGACGAGCATGGACCACACCCGTTATCGCCACACAAAACTCTTGACGTAAACGATTGGCTTCAGTGAATATGGCTTCCTGCTGAGGATCAAACACCACTTGAATTAAACCAGTACGGTCACGTAAGTCAACAAATATAAGACCGCCTAAGTCGCGGCGACGGTTAACCCAGCCTACCAGCTCAACCGATTCAGTGGCGTGTTGAGCATGGATGGCACCACAATAATGACTGCGCATGGTTGATGTTCCTTTTATTTCGAATGATTCAGAAAAATTTAAATCTTAAAAAAGTGTATTATATGAAAATTATGGGTGACTAAAAACCTAAAAATCCGATTTATTCCGATTCTTTTAAAAAAAAATGCAGCGTTGACCCAAGATGGGTTGGTTCTTGACCCAAATAACAGTAAAATAAAACAAATTCTCTCATTGAAAATGCCCATGTCGCTCCAAATTGACACGCTCTTTGCCGACCGCCAGCCCCAGGTAGCTGATTTTGAATTTAATGACCAAGTGGCTGATGTTTTTGCGGATATGATCCAACGCTCAGTACCCGGTTATCAGACCATCTTACAAGGTATAGGTGATATTGCAAAGCGAGTGGTCACCGCCCATAGCCGCGTCTATGATTTAGGTTGCTCGCTAGGTGCCGCATCGTTAAGCGTTCAACGTCAAGTAACCGTTTCTCCCTACCAAATCATTGCGATTGATAACTCCACAGCCATGTTACAGCAGGCTCGATGTCATTTAAATCGCTTCAAAAGTTCTTTTGACGTTGAATTGCGCCATGAAGATATCATCGAATCAACGCTGAACGAAGCATCATTGGTGATTTTAAACTTTACCCTGCAATTCTTAAAGCCTGAAGCGCGTGCTACCTTGATCCAAAAAATTTACCACAGCTTACAACCCGGTGGTGCACTGATCATATCGGAAAAATTATGCTTTGAATCCCCTCAGATTCAAAGCCTCTTGGATGATATGCACATCGATTTTAAGCGCGCCCAAGGTTATTCTGAATTAGAAATTAGTCAAAAACGGCAGGCGATCGAGCATGTTATGCGCCCTGATACTTTGGCCACACACCAGCAACGACTTCAAGCAGCTGGCTTCACCCAGCAACATACTTGGTTTCAATGCATGAATTTTATCTCGCTGGTGGCCATCAAATGAATGCTTTTACTGACTTCTACGTGACGATAGCTCAGCACCCTGATTTACAGCATTGGCTGTCTCATATACCCACCAAACTCGATCTGTGGCAAACCCATAAATGCCATAAATTTTATTCAAGATGGCAAAAAGTTTTGGCCAAGTTATCTCCTATAACAGGTGCCGAGTTACAACTTGATGATGGTTTTTATTTGCAAGGAGATGTTCCGCTCATACCACAAGAGCAAACCAAAATAACCAATCTTCTGCAAACATTTAAGCCATGGCGAAAAGGTCCTTTTTATTTACATGGCATCGAACTCGAAACCGAATGGCGCTCAGACTGGAAATGGCAACGACTCATTCCCCACATTCAACCGTTATCAGGTAAAACCGTTTTGGATGTCGGTTGCGGTAATGGCTACCATATGTGGCGTATGCTTGGGGCAGGCGCTACCACAGTGATCGGCATTGATCCCTCAACGCTCTTTCTGTGTCAATTTCGAGCCATTAAAGCATTAGCTCAGCCGAATGCCCCTGTGTTTCTCTTACCATTAGGGATAGAAGATTTGCCTTCGCATGCAGCCTTTGATACAGTTTTTTCCATGGGGGTGCTCTATCATCGATGCTCACCTATCGATCATATCCTACAATTAAAGGCACAGTTAAAAGTTGGTGGGCAGCTCATTTTGGAAACCATGGTGATCGAAGGCGATGAACAAACGGTGTTAACACCTATAGATCGGTATGGCAAAATGAACAATGTTTGGTTTCTACCGTCGGTTAAAACTTTACAAGTCTGGCTCAAAAAATGTGGTTTTACAGATATTGAAGTGATCAATGTAAACACAACCTCAATCGAGGAACAGCGCCGTACCGACTGGATGACAAGTGAATCGTTAACGGATTATCTTTCATCTGATCAGCAGCTAACAGTTGAAGGTCATCCAGCACCGATTCGAGCAACGATAACGGCCATAAAAGGATAGCATACAAGATGAAACGGATTTCAATTTTGCCGCTGATTGCAGGTCTCGGTCTCAGTGGCTGTCAAACGACCTCCAATCCTGCCCAACCACCACTGACCAATCAAGGCAGTTCTGCGGATTTGCGGATTCAGGATATAAACAGCAGTTTGCAGCGTCATTACCAACAAGTTTCTCAAGAAGTTAGACAGAATTGTCCTGATGCAGCGACCATTGAACAACTACAAAAAACGCTCCAACGCTTACGTGAAAAAGTAAAGCGACAACAAGATATGTTAAAACAACAACAGTCCTCTTGAATAAAGAGATATTCTGGCAACATTGAATCCACAAGGAGCGTTCTTGATGAAGTTTTACTTAATTTGCCTGCTATGGCTTTTTAGCCTCCCACAAACTGCCACGGCGGCGGTTAACCGCGCAGAACTCAAGCAGTCTCTGACGCAATATCAACGCCAAGTTGATCAAGCATTTAGATCACATTGCCCCTCTAAGCAGCAAACCGAGCAACTGCTTAAACAATTGGCGTTGCTAAATTTTAATGTTGATCCCAATAAAAATGCGGCTGAATTTTGTCCCACCAAAAGTTTTGACAATAAAATTGTGCTGGGATTATTAGAAGTTGTCCAACTCAATGATATGATGGTAAGTGCGCAAGCAATGATTGATACCGCAAAAAAACTGTCTTTTTTAGATGCCAGAGACATTGAAATTTATAAAAAACAGGGGCAAAAGTGGGTTCGTTTCGGCCTCAAAACCAAAGGTGAAACGCAACCCACTCAATTGTTTGAACGTCCAATCTTGCGATTTACTCAAGTGCAGCAAAGCGTGTCCGGATCTTTAGTTAGACGCCCTGTAATTAAAACCAAAGTCACCATTGGACCCCATCAAAAAGACACAGAGGTGGTTCTTAACAGTCGACAACAAGGCGACTATCCATTCTGGGTCGGGCGAGATTTTATAGAAGATGCTGCTATTGTTGACATCAGCAGTACATTTTTACAAAGTAGTGAGCAAGCCGAACATCATTTATCGAAAAATGAGTGAACGCTTCTATAATTAGACAATAGGCTGATTAATAACATGAGTGATCAATTTATGTTGTCAACCCCGAAGTACTCAATCGAACCCACCGTTCGCGGTGCATTGAATCTACATCGTCGTAATACCGATTTTATTAATCGTTACAATCCGAAGCATTTGTTTGATTTGGCTGACAACAAAATTAAAACCAAACAAAAAGCGCGCTTATGTCAGATTCAAACGCCCCATATTCTAGATATCATCAACAATATTAAAGATGTGTATAAATTAAGATCCATCCGCCATATCCCAACCATCGTCATTAAGCCTGCTCAAGGCAGTGGCGGCCGTGGTATTCTGATTCTGAATCAACATGGGCCAGGTCAATTTAGTAAAATTAATGGCGAAATTATCTCGTTTAAAACTATTTGCCAGCATCTTGAAAAAATTTTTCGAGGTGAATATACCCTTGGTGGATATGCAGATGTGGCGATGGTTGAACAAGTTGTACCTTCCCATTCTTATTTGAAAGATTATAGCCTAGACGGCTTACCCGACATACGGATTATTGTGTTCGCTGGTTATCCAATCATGGCCATGCTAAGACTGGCTACATCCATGTCAGAAGGAAAAGCCAATTTACATCAAGGCGCTATTGGAGTCGGACTAAACATTCATGCTGGGCAAGCCATCAAAGCCATTCAATTTAATCGATTTCTCAGCACACATCCAGATACTGGGCGGCTGTTATCGAAAATCCAAGTCCCCTTTTGGAATAAAATGCTACATTTAGCAGCACAATGCTATGATATGTCTGGCCTTGGTTATCTAGGTGTTGATATTGTATTGGATGCCCATAGAGGACCGTTGCTCTTAGAGCTGAATGCCAGGCCAGGATTAAGCATCCAAACAACCAACGGTCTGAGCCTCCTTCCAAGATTAAAAACCATCGAAAATCTATGTCCTATGAATATGACCCCTCAACAAAGAATCAACTATGTCAAAAAAGAATTTAGTACTCTTTAGCTTATTGTTGATGATAAATCCAGCGCGCGCAGCTCTGGGTTCACATTCAACTGATCATTTCCTCAAGCAATGCCAATCACTAGAGCCGATTGATGCTATTTATTATGATGCTGATAGCGGTCTGGATAATATAAACCGGCTTGAGCCACAAATAAATAAGCTATTTAGCTTAATTGAAATGGGGCGATGGCATCGTCATCACGTTCAATTTGACCATCTAAAAAAAGCCCTTTGGTCTTGTCAAAAAAAATTATATCTCTATCAAGATCAGACCTTAGCAAACTTTAAAAAAAATCAATGGGTAGAAAAACTGAATGCATCCCGAGAACCCCGTGTGCAACTTTATCAAAAAGCTTTATACAGAGCACTTAAAAATTATCACTCTCTGCCCGAAAAAAAGACCTTTAAACAGCAAGCATTAAAGTACCAAAAACAAGTACATAAATCACGCCAACAATTGACCATTGAACCTCAATGTCAACTTCCCAATCCGCTTTCAACACAAGCGAAGCATTTTATTTGGTCTTACTTATTACAACAAGACAATGTGAATTGCCGGAAAAATGTCTGGTATGACTGGCAACAACCCCAAACAAAAGCCATTCAACTAGCCAAACAAGAAGTCTGGCAACATTATCAAGCTCAGATCGAAAATGAGGAATTTAAAAATATAGCTCAATTTCAGCTGCAATTTAACTACTTGCATCAAACCGCTTGGGTCAGTTTCTTTTTAAATCAGTTTAATCAAAAAATCATCGAAGAACCATGGAACATCAAACAGAATATTTCAACTTTCAAAATGAAAGCTTACCGTCGCCTACAACCGATCAATAGCCGCTTATGGTTGGTTCAAGTCATCAATAAATTAGGGCTGCGATTGGATAAAGTAGCCACTGATCATTGGCGTTTATGGCATCAAAAAAGAATCTTAGGTGAACTCTACCTTGAGCCAAGTCAGCGCATCAAAAGTATACCTATTCAAGCTAGTGTCGCTGGCTTTCAGTATGGAATACACACCATTCAATTACCTAAAGAAGTACAATATATCGATCAAAAACGAAGATTGATACAGGCGTTGGGATTGAGCTTATCTCGGCTAGCAACCACTCAAGAATACAACTTACTTCAAAAGCATGGCACACCTGATGACTTAAAAAAAGTAGGCATTTTTTGGCTGATGGATACGTTTGCGCCTTATCCGAAAATGTGGCATGATGTTGACTTGGTCAAGACCAAATTATCTATCTGGAGAGGCCAAGCAGCTCTGACCTTGACCACAGCGTCGAATACTCAGTTGGCCGAACCCAGCTTTGAATTTTTACAGCTCCCCTTGGGGGCCACATATTATCAAGACATATGGCAAAGACAATTGGCTGTTTTTTTAGATCAAAAGTTTTGTACTTCAACGGAAGCCATGTTTCAAATTTTGTTTGAAAAAAGCATGATTGAAGTGATTGAACGGTCGCGGCAACAGCAATCAATGCTGTCTTTTATTGGAAAAGTTTTAAGTCCGCCTTACCAATGTCAACGAGACAGTGCAGCAGAAATTTAAGAGATATAATAAGAAGAAAATAGATGTCCAACAAAAATTATCCCCTACACTTGCTCCACATTGGAGACACTCATTCATATTTTGATCCAGCCTGGGTTAACTTTTCTTTACAGGCTAAGCACCAGACGTATACCTTAAAATGTAGCAGTGGCGGCTATGCTCGGCTACAGACTCAAATTAAAGCGTTTAAACAACATCATGCAGATATGCCCTCTTTGTTTCTGCACGGCGGCGATCTCTTTCAAGGCAGCTTATATTACAATTGCTTTGGCGAAGAGGCCAATGCACGCTTGATTAACTTACTTTCCCCCGATGCTATTGTCTTAGGAAACCATGATATAGATGATGGTTCAGCGGTATTACGCCCCTTCTTAGATCAGCTAGATTGCCCTATGTTAGCGGGTAATATGGACACATCAGCTGAAGCTGTGAATAAAAAATATCCCTTAGCGGATCACCCTCAATTGTATGCGTATGACGCCAAACAGCAGCGGGCTCAAGTTATATTACAGCCCTTTCATGACACGCAACTGGCTATTTTTGGCATTACCTTAGACAACATGCACCAAGTCGCTAAAGCCGATGATGACCTGCTTTTTCATGATGCCATTGAAGTTGCGCAACAGACTGTTGCCTATCTAAAAAAAAACCACATTCATCACATTGTGGTGATCTCGCATCTAGGCTTACACGCTGATCGTAGGTTGGCTGAACAAGTCCCCGGCATTAGTTTGATAGTGGGCGGCCACTCTCATAGTCTCCAAGGCGACTTTCAAACCTTAGGAATCAATACGGTTTTGCCTTATGGCGAAACCGTATCAGGGGTGCCTATTTTTCATGCAGGCAAGCACACAGAAGTGCTGGGTTCGAGCCAACTGATGCTTGACGAATCGGGGCGTGTCAAGGATATCAAGGGAGGAAATTGGTGGCTGTTGAGTTCAGATTTACGTCGAGAGATCAGGGATCAAATCCAGGCACCAGAAACGCAGGCGTTATTGCTGCAACAACTGTCTCAGCATCCCCAAGTCTTGCTGGTGGAAGCTCATCCCGAGATTGAAACTTTATTAGCGACACATTATCGTCCTATCATGACCGAGATGAGTCAGCAAATCATTGTTCACTTAGATAAGTCTATTTTGCACACACGATTGCCAAGTCAACATTTGCCTGAAGGCAGTCAGCTCACCCCCTTGGTTGCACAATCTTTTTATGAATATGCCCGCAATCAGCAAAGTATCTCTTTAGATTTTAGTCTGCACAATGCGGGCTGCGTCCGTGCTTCGCTTTATCAAGGCCAAGTCAGCTACGCAGATATGTTGGGATCAGTGTTGCCCTTTAATAAACCGATAGTGTGTTTTAAAATACAGGGGAAATGGCTCAAACGAGCTATTGAGGGCGCTATTGACAATGCCTACCATCGACACCCTAAAAGTACAGGAACCGGTAGTTACCCGTACGCATATCTTCTAAAATGGACCTATCACCATGATGCGCCGGCTTTAAGACGGTTAACAGATGTGTGGATTTGGCAAAATCAGCAATGGTGTCCAGTTTTGGATGATAGCTTGTATCAGGGGGCATGCTCAGATTACACCTTGTCTGGCAAGGAAGGCTATACTGCTCTGCAACATGCGACTGATCACATTTACTTAGACAAACTCATGACCGATATCTTTATTGATTGGTTAAAAAATTATCAGTCTAAAGCATCACTTGCCCTAGAGAGCGCTCAGGAATTAACCGCTTAATCAAAAAAAAGCGGCTTTCATGCCGCTTTTTTCACTATAACCAGAGCCTTTAGAAGTTTCTGGACTGACGCAAAGCATCAATACGTTTTTCTAGAGGGGGATGCGTCATCATCAATTCAGATAAAGAGCGCTTACCTAAAATACCAAAAGCGGCCATCTGCGACGGCATATCGCTTTCTTGTGAATTTTGTAATCGTTGTAAGGCTGCAATCATTTTTTCTCGACTGCTTAACTGAGCGCCACCTTCATCTGCTTTAAATTCACGTACTCGTGAAAAATAATTGATCACCAAGGCAGCCAAAATACCAAAACAGACTTCTAGAGCAATCACCACCACAATATGGGCAATGATACCCATGCCTTCGCCTTCGTCATCATTACCACGAAATAAGGAATCCACCATATTGGCAATGATACGTGCTGCAAACATCACAAAGGTATTGAGTACACCTTGTAAAAGGGTCATCGTCACCATATCACCATTGGCAATGTGACTCACTTCGTGTGCCAAAACAGCTTCGATTTCATCGGAGTTCATGTTATGCAGCAACCCGGTGCTGACGGCAACCAAGGCGTTGTTACGACTAGGGCCTGTAGCAAAAGCATTCATATCCGCCGAATCAAATATAGCCACCTCAGGCATTGCTATCCTCGCTCGCTCAGCTTGACTCGCTACAGTGTTTAACAACCATTGCTCTTGCGAATTCTCTGGCTGTGTGATCACATAACAACCCATTGAGCGCTTGGCCATCCATTTCGAAATCAATAAACTTAAGAAAGACCCACCAAAGCCAAACATGGCGCAAAAAACCAGTAAACCAGACATTGACTGGGTATCTAAACCGAGCAAACTCATCACCACACCAGCAACCAATAAGATGGCCATGTTGGTCAGAAAAAATAAGACTATACGTGTCATTATGCACCTTTATATAAGAAAACTTCAGATCATATTATACTAGAAACCATCGGTTTTTCATAATCATTTGGCATATCAAGCCTGTACCTGTACTAAAGAGTCAACTTCTTTGATCATTGAATAATTGATTAACGTCACGCCCCGGCGTTGGACTTTATTCATCTGTTGGCACACAAAACCATGCTGTTCAAAAAAAGGCCGGGCTACCTTGGAAGCATGTGTTTGAAGCCGTGTTCTAGTCGTAAGACTGGCTTCTATTTTTTGGAGCAAAGTACCCGCAATGCCTTGTCTTTGATATAAGGGATGCACATACAAACAATCAATATAATGGCGTTCCGCTCGATATTCCAGAAAGCCAATTAATTGTTCCGACTCCATCATCAACCACGGCGATGTGGAATCAAGCCGTTGCTGCCAAAAGCTCAAATCAGGTGGAGTGGGCGCCCAAGCTTCTTGTTCTCTGAGGCTATAGATTTCAGGATCGATGTTGTGAACAGACAGGTGGTACAAGGCAGCAACCTCGCCAGCGTAGCGAGGTTGGTATGCGATACAGTGAAACATAGAGACACTCCTTTGAAACTGATTTATTTTATGTGAGTCGCACCTTGCATATAGGGCTGTAAGACCTCTGGAATACGTATGGTGCCATCAGCTTGTTGGTAGTTTTCAAGAACAGCCACCAAAGTTCGACCCACGGCCAAACCACTGCCATTTAAAGTGTGAACCAGTATAGGTTTCTTTTCACCCTTAACGCGCATCCGCGCTTGCATACGGCGCGCTTGGAAATCGCTCATATTAGAACAAGATGAAATCTCACGGTAGCAACCTTGAGCTGGTAACCAGACCTCTAAATCATACGTTTTACACGCACCATTGCCCATATCACCCCGGCACAATGCCATCACCCGATATGGTAACTTAAGTTGCTGCAAGACGGTTTCAGCGTGCTGAGTGAGTGCTTCTAAGGCTTGCATGGAATGTGCTGGATCAACAATTTGCACGAGCTCTACTTTTTCAAACTGATGCATTCGAATTAAGCCACGAGTGTCCTTACCATAACTGCCCGCTTCGCTTCGAAAACAAGGGGTGTGCGCCGTTAACTTGATGGGCAACGCATCGGCCTCAAGTATGGTATCTCGAACCATGTTGGTTAAAGGCACCTCTGCTGTTGGAATCAGACTCATGCCGACCCCTTCTTCGGTAGCTGGCTGAGTATGGAATAGATCGCCACCAAATTTGGGTAATTGTCCCGTGCCGTATAAGCTGTCTTGGTTGACTAAGTAAGGCACATACATTTCTTCATAACCATGCTGCTGCGTGTGCAAATCCAACATAAATTGAGTCAAAGCGCGGTTTAGCTGTGCAATTTGTCCACGCTTAACAATAAAGCGTGAACCACTTATTTTTACTGCGCTTTTAAAATCTAAACCTTGAAGTTTTTCACCTAGCTCAACATGATCAAGCACCGTAAAATCAAATTTCGCAGGTTCGCCCCAAGTACGTACACACACATTGTCTTCTTCGCGTAATCCTACTGGCACTGAATCATCTGGTAAATTAGGTATCGACATCACAAAGTGGTTCATCTGGATTTGTATTTCAGCTAATTTAGCTTTGTTGATATCCAAATCTTGTGAAATCTGTTCAACTTGAGTTTTCAAAGCAGCCGATTCTTCGCCTTGACGAATGGCTTGGCCAATTTGTTTTGACATGGCGTTACGTTGTGCCTGCAAGTTTTCGGTTGTTACTTGCAACGACTTACGCGTCGCTTCTAATTGATTGAATTCTTCAACATTGAGTTCAAAACCGCGGGTTGCTAAACAATTTGCTACGTGCGTCATTTCTTGACGCAATAATTTTAGATCAAGCATCGCTATACATGTATCCTAGCCAGCCAGTGCTGCTTCTGAGGCGAGCACTGGGTATTTAATAATTTCTTTGAAGCCTTTAAAGCAAAGACTTCTACGCTGAGGTTATTATACAACGCCCAATAGCGATTGCTACCGGTTTCAGAACCTAATACGTAAAAAATTTACCTATGGCATGCCCAGCCGCAACCATCACTAAACAAAGCAGCACATTGCACAATATATTAAGGCTCGCTTTTAACCAAGCACCCTGTTGTAGCAACACCCAAGTCTCATAAGAAAAGGTTGAAAAAGTGGTAAAGGAACCGAGTACGCCCACGATAATAGCGAATTTAATTGAATCTGTTGCCAGAATCGGCGCATAGTAACCCATCATCCATCCCATTCCACCTGAGCCTATAGCATTGACCAACAATGTCGCAATCGGCCAGCTCGTGACGCTGACAACCCATTGATTGACCCCAAAGCGAGCACAAGCGCCGACCGCACCACCAACCGCAACCCAAAGCCAAATCTGCATCTTTAGCGGGTTACCTTTTTCGTTGCAGGTTGGCGTTGATCATCAATTTGAACCCCTTTAGGAGGCGTGAATTGAAAGAGTTTTTGTTCTGCTTGAGTTAAATGGCGCTGGGCAGAAAAAGTAAACTGAGTTCGGTTACCCTGCACCTCCACCACCAACACAGAGGTTAATCGAGAAGAGGCAAAACAAAACTGCAACGAGGCCAATGCACTCTGCTGTTTAACCGGCTTGATCCCGTAGCAAGCGCCCTCCTTGAAAATCGAGAACTGCTGCCAAGCAGCCGTATTGTTCGCCAACAACCCTGCCATAGGCGACGATTGGAGCACTTGCTGCAAGGATAAGTAAGTCACTTGTTCTAGTCCAGGGTGATACAAGATCACCTGGCGACTGTCCATAATCATGATGTTTTCATCGGGTTGTTCTGCATGCCAATAAAACAAGTTGGGCTGTTGTAAAGCCATTTGCCCGCGACCTTTGAGCAACAACTTGCCTTGCTTGTCTTTAACTTCCTGGGCAAACTGCTGTATGGTGTTATGCTGCTGCGCTAACTGATGTTGCAGTGCTGTGGCGTTTGACTCAGCCACCGCACACCAACTCATCATACCGGCTAATAAGCTCCCTAATAAACGTTTATTCATAGCTTGCTACCTTGGGTGCTGCCCGAGCTAACACCTCTCGATTGCCATTGTTCATAGGCGCACTGACAACACCTTGTGCCTCCATATCTTCAATGATGCGGGCGGCGCGATTATAACCAATTTTAAACTTTCGCTGCACGCTTGAAATCGATCCCCGACGGGTTTCAGTGACAAACACCACAGCTTCATCATATAAAGCATCGCGGCTGTCGGTTTCATCCGTTTCACCCGGCAGAAAAACATGATCACCGGAATCAGAGGTGCCTTCTAAAATAAGATCAATGTATTGAGGCTCTGCTCGTTGTTTCCAATCGGCAACGACACGATGCACTTCATGATCAGCCACAAACGCACCGTGAACACGTATTGGCACACCCATTCCAGGTGGTAAATAGAGCATATCTCCCATCCCGAGTAATGTTTCAGCGCCTTGCTGATCTAAAATGGTTCTGGAATCAATCTTTGACGACACTTGAAAAGCCATACGCGTCGGTACATTGGCTTTAATGAGGCCGGTAATGACATCAACAGATGGGCGTTGCGTCGCTAAAATCAAATGAATACCCGCAGCCCGGGCTTTTTGTGCAATGCGAGCAATCAATTCTTCGACTTTTTTACCCACAATCATCATCATATCAGCAAATTCATCGACGACCACAACAATGGAAGCCATTTTCTCTAGAACGGGGGGGTGCATGTGCGCACTTTGAGTCACATCCCAGAGCGGATCCATGATCGGCTGGCCGGAAGCTTGGGCAGCTTGAATTTTGTCATTATAGCCCTGTATATTTCGTACCCCCAAAGCGGACATGACTTGGTAGCGGCGTTCCATCTCGCCCACGCACCAGCGTAAGGCATTGGATGCTTGTTTCATATCAGTAACGACTTCACAAAGCAAATGTGGTATCCCTTCGTAAACAGACAGCTCAAGCATTTTGGGATCAATCATAATTAAACGAACGTCTTCTGGGGTGCTTTTATATAAGAGACTGACAATCATGACATTGACACCCACCGATTTGCCCGAGCCCGTCGTACCAGCCACCAATAAATGTGGCATTTTTGCTAAATCCACCACCACCGGCTGACCTGCGATGTCTGCTCCTAGAACCATGGCCACATTGGAGGGATGTTGATGAAAGTTTGGCGCATCTAACACATGGGTTAAATAAACCGTCTCTCGATGTAAATTAGGCAGTTCTAAGCCAATAACGGATTTGCCAGGAATCACTTCTACCACCCGCACACTGACAGCTGATAAAGAACGAGCGAGATCTTTCGATAAAGCGGTGATTTTAGAAACCTTAACACCTGGCGCCAAGTCCAATTCAAAGCGAGTGATCACAGGCCCTGGTACCACATCGACAACGGTCGCTTTAATGTTGAAGTCTTCAAGTTTACTTTCAACCAAATGCGCTATTTGCATCAGGGCTTCTTGCGAAATCGGGTGTTCCGAACGGTTCGGTTGATCGAGTAAAGATAAATCGGGTAAACCCAATGGCGCGTTTTGGACGTAGCTAGGTGGATTTGATGGCAAAGAAGCGGGTGGTTCGACTACGGCGTTATCGACGGGTTCGGCGATATTGACCGGTTGCGTGGTTGTCGAGGCAGACGCTGCTTCTGAAGCAGGTGGCACGTAGTTGGGCGATTTAGAAGGCGAGGATATCGGGGATTCAGCCGGGTTGTTATCAATGGGTCTCGTAGGCGCTGCCGAAACGGGTTCAGAGGAGACGGTTTGACCAGTTGAAATGGGTTCAAAGTGATCAATATTCAAAGGCGAAGGCGCGGTTAAATCCGTTAAGCTACCCTGCTCAGCTGCATATGTATCGGCCAGTGAGATATCAATAGATAGTGGTTCACCTTCAACAGGAGGTTCTGCAGCTGTTTCAAATACAGTTTCTGCTCTAGGCATTTCAGGCGTAACCGCAGCAGCTTGACGTTTAGCTGCTTGCGAGCGATGAAAAAAAGCTTGAAAACCTGAGCACAAGACCTGAATCCGCTGCTTAAATTGCTGCAGCCTTGTTGGTAATTTGAAGCTAGATGCGGTCATATCCACCGATTGCCCCCCTACTCTTTGGAGACAAAATTGCATTAAGGTCACCAAGTTATTAAAAGTAGAGATCGTAAAAGCACCCACATAATCAATTAAATCAATAATTTTAATACCAAAAAGCAAGGTGATCCCAGATGCAAACAAGCTTAAGAACATCATAGAAGTACCGACCCAATTCAAATACGGCAGGCATACTTGCATCAACATAGCCCCAGCAATACCACCACCTGAGTGAACATAAATCGGTGGCGCATTCATGCTCAGCAGCACCATCATACTGAGACAGGTCAAGCTAGCGCCCACCAATCTTAAACAAGATTTAGCGACATCTACATCTGAGTACACCAAGTAATGACGCCCTAAGGCATGGGTACAAAGAACGAACACAAAAGGAAGCGTATAAGCGACATATCCTATTAAAGACAACAACATATCAGCTAGCCAAGCGCCCAATACCCCACCATAATTGAAGGAAATATCTGTCGCATTGACATGGTGCCATCCTGCATCAAACGGATGGTAGGTCACCAACGAAACCAAAATAAATAATGAAAAACCACAACTTAACAAAAAAACAGCTTCTGTTAATCGTTGCTGGGTTGTTAACCTTGACAATAAGTGCGTAGGCATACGAAATCAATCAACCTTTTATTTTAATTTGAAATAAATCATAAGATACCAAATATTGATTCAAACTGCGAAAGTTATTCATAAAATTCCAAAGAAATGACCCAATTTGCCGATATATGACTATTGCAAACCATCCCTTTGAAGAGGGTTATAAAGCAACATATGA
>JADHND010000007.1 GCA_016779685.1 Shewanellaceae bacterium
CACCCCATAGAACCGGATAATCGACACCGATGATCCATGTGCCTAGACCAATCAAACAACCGGTTAGAATACTCACGAGCGTTTTAATGGCCATATATTGCTTCACGGCGGTTAGAAACCCGTCGATGTGTTTCATCCGCATTTTGGGATCATCGAGCGCTAAATGCACTTTTTCCGCAAAATTAGGCGACTCATATAACATGAAGATCACGGTCAACAAAATCAAGAATGAATTGGTCATGACATTGCCGAGCCCAGCGATGAAGTTTTTCATGAGCGTCATGGAATGACCCGGATCAAAATAAGCCAAAATGTCATCGACAGGGATGGCAAGATTGTGCTGCTCCATATAAAGTAAGCCACCTTCAAGGTCGCCGAGCAGTTGCTCTTGATACAGCGGCAATTTATCCATGAAGGACTGAATCGCTGCTGAAATTAAACTGCCAATCCAAAAGCCCGTTAAGACGATGCCAGTCACAATGAGTAAAATTGATATCATTTTTGGAATTTTATATTGATCCAGCCAGTGGATTAAGGGGGTGCAAACGATGGCTATAAAGGCCGATAAAATAAAAGGAACGACGATCGGACTGGCTGCTTTAATTCCTGCCAAAATAATCATCAGCGCCGCAAACATCAGCATGGTGTGCCACGACGTAGAAAAACCTGATTTCATGCATAGGATCCTTGGTTAATATATTGTTATATTTTGATGCTTGATTCATCTTCGATATTTATTTACATTTTTTGCATCTGTTGTACACTAAAGTGGTTATTATTATACAGCACAGGGAAGAATATGCTTGAAAATATAGCTTTAATCCAAATCAAAAATTTACGGTTACGTACGTTTATTGGGATCAAACAAGAAGAAATCATGAACAAACAAGATGTGGTGCTCAATATCTCGATTCAATATTTATATGCTGGCGCTGATATCAATGAATCTATTTTAGATGCCCTCAATTATCGAACCATTGCGAAAAAAATCATTCACTTTGTCGAAAACAAGCGTTTTTCTTTGCTTGAAAAAATGACACATGAGGTGCTGAATTTGATCAGTGATCACCAAGAGGTGGTGCACGCCACTGTGGAGATAGACAAACCCCATGCGTTACGTTTTGCTGACTCCGTCAGTTTGCAAGTGAGTTATCAAAAGCCCGGCTATCAGGACGTTTAATCACATGCACATTTTAATCACCGGTGGAACCGGCTTAATTGGATCGGCTTTTATGCAAGCCTATTCAAAGGCGACCTATACCGTGCTGACGCGTAGTCCACAAGCGGCTTCAAGACGCTTAGGCTCACAGCATGAATATGTTTCCAGCTTAGATCACATCGCTGATTTATCTAAAATCGACGCCATTATTAATTTAGCTGGCGAACCGATTGCCAACAAGAAGTGGTCCGCTGCGCAAAAGCAGCGGATCCAGCAAAGTCGGTGGCACATCACTCAAAAGCTGATTGAAGCCATTCATATCCATGGTGCCCAGCCTAAAGTCATGATCAGCGCCTCTGCGATTGGCTATTATGGCGCCCAGCCCAATTCAAAAGCAGTCAATGAAACCACCCCAGCCCAACCTGGCTTCACCCATGACGTCTGCCAGATGTGGGAAAAGATTGCGCTCACCATTCCATCCACAACACGTTTGTGTATTGCCCGTCTGGGGGTGGTGTTGGACACCGAAGGAGGCATGATCAAAAAGGTCAAGCTGCCCTTTCAATGTGGACTCGGGGGACGTCTTGGCGATGGCCAGCAAATACTCAGCTGGATCCATCTACGCGATGTGATCCGCCTTTTTGAATGGATGCTGAACGAGCCAAGTGCGACCGGCATTTATAACGTCACTGCGCCCAATCCAGTGACCAATGCTGAATTTACCCGTACCATGGGCGGTCTCCTGAAGCGCCCAACGCCTTGTCATGTGCCCGCTTGGGTGCTGAAGCTGACGCTGGGCGAGATGGCTTCCTTGTTGCTGGAAGGCGATGCCGTGATCCCTGCCCGTATTCAAGACGAAACCGATTTCACCTTTCAATACCCACACCTTGATGAAGCGCTGTCTGACCTGCTACTAACTTAAATTTGCTATACTGAGTAACATATTGTTTTTATTTCAAACTAAATTTATGAATAAAATGGTGCTCGGTTTACTGGCATGGAGTAGCGCTTGGATGGTACAGGCGCAGACGCTTGAAGGGACGCTGTTGGTAAACAACCAAGCAGCCGCGCAACAGCATTATAACGAAGCGCAAGTGAAACTCATCAATCGCAAGCAACGGTCTGACAATGTCAAAGATGCGATTTTGTTGTTACACAAAGCCGCTGAGTTGGGGCACGCTGACGCACAAGTCAAACTGGGCAAGCTCTATTCAACAGGCATCGACGCACCGGTTAACATACCGAGTGCTGTGTTTTGGTTAACAAAAGCCGCCGCTAGCGATCATCCAGAGGGGTTATATCAATTGGCTGTGTTTTATCATAAAGGCATTGGTGTTCCCAAAAGCCAAGCCAAAGCCATCGACCTCTGGGAACGGGGCGCAAAACTCAGTCATGGCCATTCCCAACTCCAACTGGCTTTGGCCTATAGCTTCGGGGACGGTACGAATAGAAATTACGCCCATGCTTATGCATGGGCGTATGTGGCGGCGAAGAACGGTACTAACCATGCCGATGAACTTAAAAACGTAATTGGCTCGCAAATCCTCAGTAAAAAAGATCTCGTTCAAGCCCAACAACTGGCTGAAGAATGGGGCAAGCTGTACTACTAACGCCTGGTCGCTGCCACAAACTTTATTCAGCTGGTTCCATCTGCCAACCTGCTTTTTCTTGTAGCGCTTGAGCGATTTGCGTGAGGCTACGAACCGTTTTAACGCCCGCCAGCTCCAAAGCGGCAAACTTTTCTTCGGCTGTGCCTTTGCCACCAGCGATAATGGCACCCGCATGCCCCATTCGCTTACCAGCCGGCGCCGTGACCCCAGCAATATAAGCCACCACCGGTTTGTTCATCTGATGCCGAATAAAATCAGCTGCTTCTTCTTCAGCGCTGCCACCAATTTCGCCGATCATCACGACAGCTTCCGTTTGCGGATCCTGTTCAAAGAGAGCCAAGGCATCGATAAAGCTCGTTCCAATAATCGGATCGCCCCCAATACCAATACAAGTTGACTGCCCAAAACCAGCGTCGGTCGTTTGCTTCACGGCTTCATAGGTCAACGTACCTGAGCGTGACACGATCCCTACCTTACCTTTTTTATGGATATAACCGGGCATGATCCCAATTTTGCTTTCGCCTGGGGTAATAATGCCGGGACAGTTGGGACCAATCATGCGGCTGTTCGAAGCTTGCAAGCGCAGCTTGATCTGCAACATATCCGCTGTTGGAATGCCTTCGGTAATGCACACAATCAAGGCAATGCCAGCATCAATGGCCTCTAAGATAGCATCTTTACAGTAAGGCGCTGGCACGTAAATCGACGTAGCGGTGGCACCTGTGGCCTCAACAGCAGCCTGTACCGTATTAAAGACAGGTAGCCCAAGGTGCGTTTGGCCACCCTTATTCGGACTCACACCGCCAACCAACTGCGTCCCATAAGCTAAAGCTTGCTCTGAATGAAACGTACCTTGCCCACCGGTAAAGCCTTGGCAGATCACCTTGGTGTTTTTATCTAATAAAATAGCCATCTTATTCGCTCTCCACAACAGTGACTTGCAACGCTTGCTCAACCGCTTGTGTTAAACTGGTCGCCGCTATGATGCCCACATCAGCCTCTTCTAACAGCCGTAAGCCCAAACTCGCATTGGTGCCTTCCAAACGCACCACGACTGGCACCTTAACCCCTACCTGCTTCACCGCACCAATAATGCCATCAGCAATCATATCGCAACGAACAATGCCACCAAATATGTTCACTAAAATGGTCTCGACTTTGGGATCCGATAAGATAATTTTAAAGGCTTCCACCACCCGTTCTTCGGTGGCACCACCACCGACATCGAGGAAGTTTGCGGGTTCACCGCCATGCAATTTAACCAAATCCATGGTAGCCATCGCCAGTCCCGCACCATTGACCATGCAGCCGATGTTGCCATCAAGGGCGACATAATTTAAATCCCATTTTTCGGCATCCACTTC
This sequence comes from Shewanellaceae bacterium, assembly GCA_016779685.1. GTDB lineage: Bacteria > Pseudomonadota > Gammaproteobacteria > Enterobacterales > Shewanellaceae > UBA2521. Next base: position 4,134 of record JADHND010000007.1, read on the forward strand.
ACGTCGATCGCTTTGACTTGGATCATAATACGTATGTAGTTTAGGCTGTCGATACAACGCATTGGCGTCCACATTGATTTTCGCATCCAAACAAATCAATTTACCCGAAGGGGTGATCACCAATGGGTTAATCTCCAGCAATGCGATATCCTGATCATGAAAAAGTTGAGCAACTTTCAGGAAAATATGCGTAAATTGTTGAACTTGCTCGCCGCGGAGATTAAGTTGAAACGCCAGTTGCCGACCTTGATAAGGTTGCGCCCCCACCAAGGGATCTATCGTCACGCGATGAATTAATTCTGGCGTATGTTCGGCCACAGATTCGATATCGACCCCACCTTCCGTCGAGGCCATCACCACCACGCGTTCAGTTTTACGATCCAGCACCAAGCCCAAATACAATTCATTGGCGATATCGGTACAGGTTTCGATTAAGATTTTATGAACAGGTTGACCTTCAGCATCGGTTTGAAAAGTGACCAAAGGTTTGCCTAACCAGGTCAAAAAAAATTGCTGCACTTCTTCTTTTGAGTGAACAATTTTAACGCCGCCAGCTTTGTCACGCCCCCCGGCGTGAACTTGGCACTTCGCAACCCACTGCCGGCCGCCCAAGGAAGCGATTGCATCGAGGCCTTCTTGCACATGCGCACAAGCAATTCCTTGCGCTATCGGTAGCTTATATTCTGCAAACAATTGTTTAGCTTGATATTCATGAAGATTCATGTCAGACTTTCCCTATAATTCCTTTTTAACTTCCAAAACTCACTTACTTAAAAAGTGAACAACTCACATTACATCAAGTCGTCTATATCATATCAAAGACCCATCTCAACCGTAAACCATTCAGAAGATTTTCAATCTATTTTCTTTGCTGCATGTGGCAGAGAATGGCTCAGATACAGGCCGGGTGCGTAAAGGAAAAAAAGGAAGTCAGCACCTGCCTGTATTTAAAGGCAAGTGCTGAAAAAGGCAGGCTTATAGCTCCAACAACATTCTCGCTGGATCTTCTAACATGTCTCGAATGGCGACTAAGAAGCTCACGGATTCTTTGCCGTCAACAATTCGGTGATCATAAGATAACGCCAGATACATCATCGGTAGAATTTTAACTTCGCCATTGACCGCCATGGGACGATCTTTAATGGCATGCATCCCCAAAATAGCGCTCTGAGGTGGATTTAAAATCGGAGTGGACATCAGGGAGCCAAACACACCACCGTTGGTAATGGTGAAATTGCCGCCAGTCAAGTCTTCAATCGTGAGACTGTTGTTACGACCTTTATCGGCCATGGCCTGAATGTTTTGTTCAATTTGAGCAAAGCTCATTTGATCACAATTACGCAAGACAGGCGTGACCAAACCTCTTGGGGTGGAGACAGCCACACTCACATCAAAATAATTGTGGTAAACGATGTCATCACCATCAATCGAGGCATTGATCGCAGGAAAGCGCTTGAGTGCTTCTGTGACCGCTTTCACATAAAAAGACATAAAACCCAAACGAACACCGTGGTGTTCTTCGAAGCTTTTTTTGTATTGCTGGCGTAACTGCTTGATCGGCTCCATATTCACTTCATTAAAAGTGGTGAGCATCGCCGTGTTGTTTTTAACATCCACCAAGCGTTGCGCAATGCGTTTACGGATACGCGTCATCGGCACACGCTTGCTGTCCCGAGCCCCCATCGCTGCACTAAGCTGTGGCTGGGACGCAGTCGAGGTGGCCACTTGTGAACCCTGATGACTAGTCACATCGGCTTTGGTGATACGACCACCGACACCCGACCCCTGAATTTGATTCGCATCAACACCAGATTCACCGACCGCGCGACGAGCGCTGGGACTCAGCGTATCCTGTTTCGATGCCACGGCAGGTGCTGGCGCGGCAACTGGGGTGGGTGCTGGGGTTGGCGCTGCACCACCTGCATGCAATTGGGTTAAAGCTTGTCCGGCAACGACTCGTTCATTCTCAGCAGCGAGAAGTTTACCAACGGTGCCAGCTTTGGGTGCCGGCACTTCAAGCACAATTTTATCGGTTTCAATTTCAACCAACACATCGTCGCTTTGAACCTGATCGCCTTCTTTCACACGCCACAATGCAATCACCGCATCCGCCACCGACTCAGGGAGCGTGGGTACTAAAATATCGACGCCGGCACCAAAGGTAGCGGACGCTGCGGCTGGTGTTGCTGGCGCTGGCGCTGAAGCTGCCGCACTTGGCGCTGGCGCAGCAGAGGCTGTAGCTGTAGCTTGACCTTCCTCGAAGATGCCGATGACTTGTTCAGCAATCACAGTGGCACCATCTTGGTGCATGATTTGCGTCACGACGCCATCTGCGGTAGCTGGTACTTCCAACACAATTTTATCGGTTTCAATGTCCACCAGCACGTCATCTCTGCTAACTTGCTCACCGACTTGAACACGCCACGAGGCAATGGTGGCTTCCGAAACGGACTCCGGCAGTGCTGGTATCTTGATTTCAATGGTCATGAATGTTTCCCTTTAATCTATAGCTTCAAGCCCAACGCTTTCGTAATGAGCTCTTTTTGTTGTTTTGCATGCAGTGCAGGTGACCCCACAGCAGGCGATGCCGACGCTGAACGTCCGACATAGAAAAATGTGGCTGCATTGGGTATCAATTCCAAGAAGTGATGGTGACTGCTATACCATGCGCCTTGGTTTTTAGGCTCTTCTTGACACCAAACAAATTCTTTCACATGCTTATACTTGGCAAAAATAGCTTCAACTTCTTCGTGTGGAAATGGATACAGTTGCTCCATCCGTACCAAAGCAATGTCTTCTATTTTATGTTCGCGACGCATCTCAAGCAGTTCATAATATACCTTACCACTACAGAAAATGAGACGTTTGATCTGCGGTATTGACAAAGCATCGATTTCATCGATGACATTGTGAAACTGCCCTTGAGCCAACTCCTCTAAGGTAGAGGTGGCTAAGGCATGTCGCAATAAAGATTTTGGTGACATGACCACCAAAGGCCGACGCAGCGGTCGCACCACTTGACGACGTAACATATGATACACCTGAGCTGGCGTCGAAGGAATGCACACTTGCATGTTATAATCAGCACACAGTTGTAAGAACCGTTCTAACCGCGCACTCGAGTGTTCCGGACCTTGTCCCTCATACCCATGTGGCAGTAGTAAAGTTAAGCCACACAACCGCCCCCACTTTTGTTCACCTGACGACAAAAACTGATCAATGACCACCTGCGCACAATTCACAAAGTCGCCAAATTGAGCTTCCCAGATGGTTAAACCACGTGGCTCAGCGGTCGCATACCCGTATTCGAAGGCCAAAACCGATGCTTCCGACAACACCGAATCGTACACTTCAATCGGACCTTGATTGTCGGCGATATACCGAAGTGGCATGTGGGTTTTCGCAGTATTTTGTTCATGCAATATGGCATGGCGATGAAAGAAGGTACCACGACCTGAGTCCTGCCCCACCAAGCGTACCCGATGGCCTTCGGCTAACAAGCTGGCATAAGCCATGTTTTCAGCAAAGCCCCAATCCACTAGTTTTTCGCTAGCGGCCATTTTTTCACGATCTTGATAGACTTTTTGAACACGTGAATGGAGTTTGAAATCCGCTGGCAACTGCGTGATCTTCTGGGCTAAGTGTTTAATCGTCTCAATCGGCAAACTGTTGTCGTATTGATCTTGCCAGGAATGATCCACAAACGGCGACCAGACTGAATTTTGCTCCTTAACAGCGCGCCATTCAGCGACCGTACGTTGGCCTTGTTCGAGCAAATCTCGATAAGCATCGTCTATGGCTTTGAGCTCAGGCGCAGACATCACCCCGCTTGCGACCAATTGATCCGCATAGATTTTACGCGGTGTGGGATGCTTCTTAATCAGTTGATACATCATTGGCTGGGTGGCATTGGGTTCATCGGCTTCGTTATGGCCATGCCGACGATAGCACACCAAATCAATCAGCACATCACGATGAAACGTATTGCGATAATCAACCGCCAAATGCGTGACAAACGCCACGGCTTCTGGGTCATCGGCATTCACATGGAAAATGGGTGCTTGCACCATTTTCGCAATGTCAGTGCAGTAAACCGTCGAGCGAACATCTTCAGGATTAGAGGTCGTAAAGCCGACTTGGTTGTTGACCACAATCCGAATGCTGCCACCGACTTTAAATGCCCGAGTTTGAGACATGTTAAAGGTTTCTTGCACCACACCTTGACCAGCGATGGCTGAATCACCATGAATGGTAATTGGCAACACCTGTAACCCTTGTTCACATTGACGTCGATCTTGACGAGAACGAACTGAACCCATCACCACTGGATTCACGATTTCGAGATGCGATGGATTGAACGCCAAAGTGAGATGGACATCGCCATCAGGGGTGTTAAAGTCAGAGGAATAACCCAAGTGATATTTTACATCACCAGAACCATAATTCTCACTGTGCTTACCTGCGAACTCATCAAATAAGTCCTTGGATTGCTTACCCAAGACATTGATCAAGACATTCAAACGGCCACGGTGTGGCATCCCGATGACCACTTCTTTCACACCCGAATGACTGCCGCGGTAAATGATTTCTTTTAGCATCGGAACCAAGGCATCACCGCCTTCCAAAGAAAAACGCTTCATGCCAGGGAATTTCACCCCTAGATATTTCTCTAAGCCTTCAGCGGCTGATAGGCCTTGGTATAAGCGCTGGCGTTCTTCCTTCGAAAACCGATCCTGACTGCGTTGGCTTTCAACCCGTTTTTGAATCCAGCGGCGCTCTTCAGCATTGGTGATGTGCATGTACTCCACCCCAATGTCACCACAATAGGTGGTTTCAAGCGCCTGGATTAAATCAGCCAACTTCATCATCGGTTGCGGGTTACCAAAATTACCAATATGGAAAGATGTGTCCATATCTGTGGCTTTTAGACCATAGAAGCTCGGATCAAGCGGTTCGATTCTGGGACGTTGCCACAACTTTAACGGATCAAGGGTTGCATGCAAGTGGCCTTGCAAACGATACGCATCGATGAGTTGTAACACACCAATTTGGCCTAAATTAATGCTGGACGCATCGGCATCGCCGCCGCTACTGGCGGTTGGCAGTCGTTGTTTCGCATTTTGCTTCAATTCTGCACGTAATTGGGTGTGATTCACTTCAGATGACTGGGAGGTGGATGGTAAAGCTGAGAAAAGCTGTTGCCATTCTGGCGATACTAAATTTGCATCTTGCAAATAAAGCTCATAAAGCGACTCAATATAGTCATCACCACCTTGGAAATGAGAAGAATTTAACCAGCTTTCCATCATTTCATCTTGCATTGTTATACCTTCGACATTAACAATTTATGTTCTTAATTTAATGGGCATTTACGCAAGGCACCTACCCGTCAATATTGTACGATTCACTTAAACAGCACGATTGATCAACATGGATTTAATATGGCCAATGGCCTTGGTCGGATTTAATCCTTTCGGACAAACATTGACACAGTTCATAATTCCATGACAACGAAATACACTGTAAGCATCTTCTAAATCATCCAGACGTTCATCGGTGGCCGTATCGCGACTGTCGATTAAAAATCGGTACGCATGCAGTAAACCGCTCGGGCCAATAAACTTATCTGGGTTCCACCAAAAAGAAGGACAAGCTGTTGAACAGCAAGCACATAGAATGCATTCATACAGGCCATCTAAATGAGCCCGATCTTCAGGTGACTGTAAATACTCTCTGGCAGGTTTCACGCCATCGGTTATCAAGTAAGGCTTGATCTTTTCATATTGTTCATAGAATAAGGACAAATCAACCACCAAATCGCGAATCACAGGCATGCCCGGTAGTGGCCGAATTTCTATCGTTTTACCTTTAAAGTCAGAAATATGGGTCACACAAGCTAAACCATTCCGTCCGTTGATATTCATACCATCAGAACCACAGATGCCTTCTCGGCATGAGCGGCGAAACGTGAGCGATGGGTCTTGCTCTTTAAGCTGAATCAAGGCATCCAATAACATCATGTCGGACTCATCTGAAACCTCAATGGTGTATTTTTTCATATAAGGTTTTTTATCGATTTCTGGATGATAACGATAAATTGAAAACTTCACTTTCATAACCAAACCTCTTAGTAAACACGTTTCTTAGGTGGAAAAGCTTCGCGATGTTGGGGCGACATATTCACCTGACGGCGACTCATTTTATGGGTGTCTGGATCATAAATAGAATGACATAACCACTTTTTGTCATCTCTTTCTGGAAAATCTTCACGCGAGTGAGCGCCGCGACTCTCAGTTCGATAGTTCGCCGCATGTGCGGTGGCTAAAGCGGTGGCCATAATGTTATCCAACTCTAAGCACTCGATACGCTGGGTGTTAAAAGCCTGCGTATTATCAGCTAACTTGGCTTTTTTCAAACGCTTTTCAATTTTCTCCAATTCATCTAAGCCCTCATGCATCGATTGACCTTCACGAAATACGGAAAAGTTCATCTGCATACAATGCTGTAGATCCTTTAAAATTTCAGCAGGATCTTCACCTTCAGACGTTGAATCCCAGCGACGATAACGTTCCATGGCATGCTCAATCTCTGCATCCGTAGCAGCTAGAGGCGTCGGCGTTTCATCGAGAGCTTTGCCTAAATGCAAACCGTTTGCGCGACCAAAGACAACCAAATCTAATAAAGAGTTGCCTCCGAGGCGGTTGGCGCCATGAACCGATACACACGCAATTTCACCAACAGCAAACAGCCCAGGTACGTCTTCAATCACTTCAGATTTACCTTTGCTAAGAATCGACACCACTTGGCCGGAAACGCGGGTGGGAATACCGCCCATCATATAATGACACGTCGGAATAACAGGGATCGGCTCAGCAACAGGATCGACATGCGCAAAGGTTTTTGAAATTTCACAAATACCGGGTAAGCGACTCTCTAGGACTTCTTTACCTAGGTGATCCAGCTTTAACTTAATATGCGCACCTTGAGGACCATCACAACCACGCCCTTCTCTAATTTCGTTCATCATGGCACGAGCGACCACATCACGGCTCGCCAAGTCTTTGGCATTGGGCGCGTAACGCTCCATAAAGCGCTCACCATCTTTGTTAAGCAGGTAACCACCTTCACCACGACAACCCTCGGTGACCAGGCAACCACAACCAGCAATACCGGTCGGATGAAATTGCCACATTTCCATATCCTGTAACTGCACCCCTGCCCTTACTGCCATCCCAATCCCGTCACCCGTGTTGATATAAGCATTGGTGGTGGATTGGAAGATGCGTCCAGCACCGCCGGTTGCGAGCACGGTCGCTTTGGCTTTAAAGTAAGCCATTTCACCCGTTTCAATTTCAATTGCGAGGGCGCCAACAACCGCACCGTCCTTATTTTTAACCAAGTCGACGGCATACCACTCTGAAAATATTTCAGTGTTGTTTTTAATGTTTTGCTGATACAAGCAATGTAACAAAGCATGGCCCGTTCTATCGGCAGCAGCAGCGGTTCGCGCCGCTTGCTCGCCACCAAAATTTTTCGATTGACCACCAAACGGACGTTGGTAAACAGTGCCATCTTCAAAACGTGAAAAAGGGAGTCCCATATTCTCTAGTTCAATAATGGTTTCAGGACCTTCCTTACACATGTACTCAATCGCATCTTGATCCCCGATAAAATCTGAACCCTTGACGGTATCATACATATGCCATTCCCAATTGTCTTCATGGCTATTGCCCAATGCGACGGTGATGCCTCCTTGAGCTGCGACCGTATGAGAGCGTGTCGGAAAAACTTTGGACAACAGCGCGCAGCTCTTGCCTTCTTTGGAAATTTGCAAGGCAACACGCATCCCAGCGCCACCAGCCCCGATGACAATCGCATCGTATTCTCTTATTGAAATCGCCACTTATACACTCCAAATGATCATGTTACCTAATGCAACATAGACAAATAAAATCAAAATACAGACAAACTGCAACAAGCTGCGCAGTCTTGGTGATTTGACATAGTCCGTCAAAACCTGCCAAGTTCCAATCCAGGCGTGTACCAAGAGAGACAACAAAGCTAACAAAGTCCCGATTTTCATTAACGGATGTTTAAACAATCCAATCCAATCCTGATAAGCAATTTGTTGCATACTAAAGATATAAGCCAGCAAGAAAATACCATAGGCTGCTAAAACCAGTGCGCTGGCACGTACAAGAATATAATCATGTACCCCATTACGCCCTAAGCTTGAAACACTCATTGCCATAACCAAACTCCTAAATAAACTGCAAACACACCTGTCAGAAAAATGATACCTTTGGCTGATAATCTACCCGATTCAAGCTCTTCCCAGTAACCAGCTTCCATCACCATATGACGAATACCGCCCAGCAAATGATAGAAAAATGCCGTTAATATTCCCCAAACAATAAACTTAAGCACATAACTTTGTAGATGAGCTTGCAAAGTATTAAAATCTGTTTCTGACATCAGGCTTTGGTTTAACAGCCACAATAAGATGCCAATGCTAAAAAACATGATGACACCTGAAACACGATGCAAAATGGACGCTAGGCCAGCGACGGGTAACTGAATTTTTGTCAAATTCAAATAGATAGGTCTTTTTGATTTATTCACAACTTTACTCACTAAATTAAAATATTTCTTTTAGTATAAAAATAGTATAAATATCAATCTTAAGTTAATAATTGTTAAAAATGATTCATTTTTTTGTTTTTTGGCTATAATGTGAACAAAATAGATTGTTCTATCCTAAAAACGAGAGAAGTATACGCCTGCGCTCTGACAAATACAAACACGTTACGTTTATCACAAAATAGAACAACCGACCAACTATATTTAACCTTTTGTTTTTATTATATAAAAGATAAAAAATTTGTCCAAAAAACAAAAAAAAAAAATTTTGTTTGGCAAAGAAAGCGCACACGCTGTAAAGTATGTAAAATTTTTTCAATAGTTTACATTTGATTATTTAATTTTTCCAAGCTAAATTAACAGTATTTAAACAAGGAGAGAATGAGATGGCTGAAATCAAAGCCACGATTAATTTACCGAATAAGCAGAATGTTGAGTTACCTATTAAACAGGGTTCTGAAGGTTTCGATGTCATTGACATTAGTCAACTGGGTTCGCATGGATACTTCACTTTTGATCCAGGCTTTTTGTCAACCGCTTCCTGTGAATCAAGTATCACCTTCATCGATGGCGCTAAAGGTATTTTGTTGCATCGAGGTTACCCGATTGCTGAATTAGCCGAAAAATCATCCTATCTAGAGTTGTGTTATCTCTTGCTCCATAATGAGCTACCCAGCACATCACAAATGGATTCATTCTTACGTAACATCAAAAGTCACACTATTGTCAATGAGCAATTGGTCAATTTTTTTAATGGTTTTCGCCGCGACGCCCATCCCATGGCAATGATGTGCGGTGCAGTGGCTGCACTCTCATCTTTTTATCATGACGACATTGATGTGAACGATGAAGCATACCGTATTACCTCAGCGATGCGCCTTATTTCTAAAATTCCAACGCTAGCGGCGATGTCATACAAGTACTCAATTGGCCTGCCTTTTATTTATCCTAGGAATGATTTAAGCTACGCTGCGAACTTTTTAAACATGATGTTTGCGGTGCCATCTGAAAATTATCAGGTCAGCCCTACGATAGAAAAAGCCATGGATCGCATTTTTATTTTACATGCCGATCATGAGCAAAACGCTTCGACTTCGACGGTGCGGTTGGCGGGCTCTTCAGGTGCCAATCCATTTGCTTGTATTGCTGCGGGTATTGCATCTTTATGGGGGCCTGCTCATGGTGGTGCCAACGAAGCATGTTTAACGATGCTCGAAGAAATCGGTGATGTCAAAAATATCCCTGAATTTATTCGACGCTCGAAGGATAAAAATGATCCGTTCCGGTTAATGGGTTTTGGACACCGTGTCTATAAAAACTTTGACCCGCGGGCTACCGTCATGCGTGAAACTTGTCATGAAGTCCTCACAGAACTCAAGGTCAATGACCCGTTGCTTGATGTGGCCATGGAACTCGAACGTATCGCGCTGCAAGATGAGTATTTTGTCAGCAAAAAACTGTATCCTAACGTCGATTTTTATTCCGGCATTATCATGAAAGCGATTGGTATCCCCACCAGCATGTTTACCGTGATATTTGCTTTATCACGCACCGTCGGCTGGATCTCACACTGGAAAGAAATGCTTGAGCAACCTGGTCATAAGATTGGTCGTCCCAGACAGCTCTATACGGGTTATAGTCAGCGCGAATATAAATCTAAAGCCAAATAAATCCATTAGAAAACGAGGGCGCCGCCTTCGTTTTTGCTTCTAAGTCGTCTTGCATCACAACCAACGTTTTTGTTCCGTAAAACTCACCGTCAACCATAAGTTATCTAACTTAGATTGCAAACGGTTTAACAAAGCTTCACGTATTCTATCTTGCTTAGGTACACTCCAGTCTGAATATGAAGACACCAATATGTTGATTTCCAAATCATAACGGCGTCCCGTTTTCGCCAAATGACTTTCGCATGCCACTACGCCATGGCTTCCTTGTAAATCGGCGACAACACTATCCACTCGCTCTGACATTCTATCGTTGGGAGCTAACCGCAGCACCTCTCTGAAATTGTGCTTTATCACCCGAATCGGGACGGCACATGCCAACAACCCCAGTGAGATGGTCAAGATGGGATCCATATAGATGGCCAGATGTGCTAAATCTAAATAATGCAGCAGATAAGCGAAACCAAATCCCAGCAACAATGCCCCGCTGAGCAAACCATCAACCAACCATTCATTGGCATCAACCCGAACAATTTCTGATAGCGTTGTTTCTGCAACCCGCAGCTCATAACGATACATCAACCAACAAATGAGTATAGACATTCCAGCATATACAAGGGCGTAGTTTAATTGAACAAACTGACCGCCATCTGCAAACAGCTGCACTGCCACCCATATTTCGTATAAACACAAGCCAAATAGAATCAAGCCATTGAACGTATTCAATAATGGTTCAAAATGAGTGTAACCAAACTGAAACGTCTTATCGTCTTCACGTGATATCAGAAAACTAATCAGAAGACCTAAGGCTGTCATAAACATGCTGATAACGGAGAAAATTCCGTCGAGAAGAATTGCGTTTGAATCAGTTAATAAACCTGTGGTGATGCCTAAAAAGCTCATCCACATCGTCATTAATAAGGAAACAACCAATGCTTTTTTTTCAGGACTTAAATAATGGCGAACATCAAATGCCATATAGCCTCCTTGATGCTATATCATAAGTTAATTATAGCTCATTTGAAGTCGCTCCCCCCTGTTTTAGACCATTTATTACTGGCTCAAAACAAGGGTAAAAAATTAAATGATTGAATTAATGATTCTTTATAAGACCGATTGAATCGATTGCGTTAATTTATGGATATTGCTGGTGTTGATTCCAGCGATACTGATACGCCCTGAACCGACCATATAGATGCCTGCCTGTGTCTGTAGTTGTTCAACTTGCTGCGGGGATAGACCCGAAAAACTGAACATACCCCGTTGCCGACCAATAAAGCTATAATCATGCTGCGTTTGGACGCTGTTTAACCCTTTCACAAGCAGGGCGCGCATATCAGCAATGCGCTCTCTCATCGTCAGCAATTCAGTTTGCCACAAGAGGCTTAGGTCTTTTTCCTGCAAAATATGCGCAACCACCATAGCGCCATGGGCGGGGGGATTAGAATACAGCGCTCGAATGACTTTTTTCAGCTGACTGAACGCCTGCCGCGCCACTGTTGTATCTTGAGCAAGTAAGCTAACAGAACCAACCCGTTCATTGTACAGTGAGAAATTTTTTGAAAATGAATTAGCGACCATCATTTCAGGAACCTGATCGGCGAAATAGCGAATGGCATAGGCATCTTGATCGAGCCCCTCGGCAAAGCCCAGATAAGCGGCATCGAACAAAGGTAGCAGCTGCTTTGCTTGGCAAAGTTGAGCCAATTGTTGCCATTGTTCATGACTGGGATCGGCGCCGGTGGGATTGTGGCAACATGCATGCAATAGAACCACATCACCCGCTTTGGCTTGCTGTAAATCACGCAGCATCCCATCAAAATCAAGCTGATGCTGGGTGTTGTTGTAATAGGTATATTCTTGCATTTCGAAGCCTACAGCCTCAAAAATAGCCCGATGGTTGGCCCAAGTAGGTTGGCTCAGCCAAAGACGGCGCGCACCGACCTTGTGATATAAAAACTCACCAGCAACCCGCAAAGCACCCGTCCCACCAGGCGCTTGCGCTGTTAAGAGACGTTCTTCAGCTATCGCGGCATGCTGCTCACCCCAAAGTAATTGAGTAACCTGCTGATTATAAGCCGCCCAGCCTTCAATCGATAAATAGCGCTTGGTTAACTGATTTTCAACCAAATAGGCCTCTGTTTGCTTGACGGCTGCCATCACAGGGGTTTGATTGGTCTCAGTTTGGTAGATACCCACTCCAAGATTAATTTTATCGACGCGTGTGTCTGCATGATAGGCTTCTGTTAAACCTAAAATAGGATCAGCAGGTGCCATTTCACATTTATTTAACATTTTATGCCATTGTTTTTATGGGTTGGTGATTGTATTTTACATAACAAACGACCATAAGGGAAAGCAGGTGATGAATTTTAATGGGAATGATGGGGATGTATCATGGTGCCCGGGGCCGGACTTGAACCGGCACGAGGTTACCCTCGAGGGATTTTAAATCCTGATTACTTTGAATACACCGGTATTGTAAAGTTTACGAAAACCTTTATCAATCGCTTTCGGTTTAACTGAGTTAAATCTAATCAATACAAGTTTACTTCTATTTACTCCTATTTGCTGGCCGAGTGCTTGAAAAGGCCGTATCTAAACATACGTTGAGATTGAAGCAAGATATGCCCTGACAACATTTATCAGCGTCCCTACTTCATTGATCATTTGCTCTATTCTTATCTGGTTGAGTGTGGTTAAATAATCCCTTTATATCACAATGGATTGAGGATTTTTCACAATGGTTACTTTGGGAAGTGTTTTAAAAGATGTTAGAGAAACGAGTCGTTACAGGGTTAAGAATGAATTAATATCAGGTTTTTTGTTGGCTTGGGTTGGCTGGAACCATAAGCAGCTTATTCAAATCTGGTTAATAGACGATGAAGTGAAAAAAATAGCAGATATGGAGGCTTTGTTTATAAACAATAATTGGTGGGATGGGTGCTTTATTCCTTTTGGTCTTACATTGTTGATGATAGGAATCCTTCCCTTCATCAACATAGGTATTGCAAGGTTCAAAAATAAATACATTGTACCACTGCAAGTTAGAG
>JADHND010000008.1 GCA_016779685.1 Shewanellaceae bacterium
TTCACTCAACACCATAGACCAAACTTGCAGCATCGCCGTTGGATCAAAAAAGTGGCTGCGGTCAACCGTTAAAAACTTTTGTGTAATGATAACCATACTTTCAGCCAGATTGGGGCCAATGATAAACATTGCGACAGCAGAAGCGGTTAAGACACTGGCTGTGCCCATTTCACGTGATCGGGGAACCTGACCTTTCTCTTTAGCTCGGTCTAATTTCCTCTGGGTGGGTTCTTCACTTTTTTCTTGACTGCTGTCTTCGGCCATGTGAGCATCCTACTAATGACAAGATTGATACAGCATAGTACATATCTGCTGTTTACCTTGGAGCCATACCGCTGGAAAATAATCCAACACGTTATAAATAGTCAGCCACAACACAAACAAGCCGGCGAGCATGACCATAGGAAAACCAATACTAAAAATATTTAGTTGCGGCGAAGCTCGGGTCATCACACCAAAAGAGAAGTTGATCATCAATAATCCTATCACAGCCGATAAAGCTATCATCAACCCCGAGGTGAAAATAGTTTGTCCCCATTTTGCCAAACTGTTGAAGTTAGCTGAAGCGATACCCTCAAGACCAATTGGTAGTGTTTCAAAACTATAAAACAACATTTGAAAGACCACGAGATGCACATCAAAAGTAAAAAACAACAAGAGTGTTAGCAATTGATACACATGACCGACAACCGGTACTTGTTGACCATTGGTTGGATCAACCATCGCCGCAAACCCTAAACTGGTTTGCATCCCAATAAAATAACCAGCAAAAGTGAAGGTCTGAAGGACGATTAACAACACCAATCCAATAGCGATACCAATCACCACCTGGGTAATGGTCACCAAGAAACCAGGAACAGATAACAGAGGAATGGAGGGGGGCGGCGCTATCATGGGCGCCAGCGCCACGGTCATCGAAATCGCCAGAAACAAACGAACCCGAGCAGGCACACTTTGAGATCCAATAGCCGTCATGGTCGATAAGACGGCTGCAATGCGGCAAAATGGCCAAATATAACCAGCTAAGGCTTGATGAACCGTATCCATCAGTATGTTCATAGCTACCCTAAAATGACAGGAATACGGTGAATCAATTCAAACATAAAATCCATCAAAATTCGCACAATCCAATGTCCTAAAAGACCTAATGTGATTAAAGTTGCTAACAATCTCGGTAAAAAACTAAGTGTTTGTTCGTTAATGGAAGTCGCCGCTTGAAAAATAGCCACCAGCAAACCAATGCCCAAACCTGGTAATAAAATGGCTGAAGTCATCATCACCACCACATACAAGGCTTCTTGAAAAACTTCTACAAATGCTTCCGGTGCCATCCGACGCTCCTTTCTTGCTAAGATAAACCAAAACTTTTAGCTAAGGTACCAATCACGAGGTTCCAACCATCCACCAGCACAAACAACATAATTTTAAAAGGTAGCGATACAATCATCGGTGAAAGCATCATCATACCCATGGCCATAAGCACACTGGCCACCACCAAATCGAGTACCAAAAAAGGTATAAACAACATAAAGCCAATCTGGAAAGCCGTTTTTAACTCACTGGTAATAAAAGCAGGAATTAATACGGTTAAAGGCGTTGACTCATGATTGTCAATTTGGGTATAACCAGCTAAACCTGCAAACATGTCTAGATCTTTGATACGAGTTTGTATCAACATAAATTCTTGAAAAGGTTTTTTAGCAATGTCAAATGCCTCCATAATATTGATTTTTTCATCGATATAAGGCACAGCAGCTTCTTCGTACGCTTTTTCCAAGACAGGCGACATGATAAAAAAAGAAAGAAACAAACTGATGCCAATAATAACTTGATTTGAAGGTGTTTGTTGCAAGCCAATTGCTTGACGCAAAATCGCCAAAACCACCACTATTCGGGTAAAAGACGTCAACATTATGACCATTGCTGGAATGAAACTTAACGCCGTCATGATGAGCAAAATTTCCATGGTCACGGAATATTGCTCTGTACCATCAATCGCCTGGGTGACTGTCAGCGCAGGCAGCCCTTGCTTCGCGAAAGCAACAGATGAAAAGAAACCCAATATCAAACAACACAATCCAATGGCTTTCTTCATATGCTGGCTCGCTGAGTCGCGGTGGAAGATTTTAATTTAATAGATGATATATCAAAAGATTCCGGCAACTTATCTATCAGTTGCACCTGTTGAGGGGTGACGCCCACTAAATATCGCTGTTCGCCCAATTCGACGATAACTATTTTACTTTGATGTCCAAGCGACGTGCTGGCAGTCACTTTAATATGACCTTGCACCATCACATTTAAATTGAAACGCTTGATCAGATAAGATAAAACAAAAATAAAACCTAAAACGATAGTCAAGCCTGTGCCTATTTGTAGCCATGAATCACCTATTGAAGGCGCTACTGAACTCTGAGCCAGACCTCTCATTGGAAGCAAAAAAAGAAACACAATCCTTATGCGCATATTATCCTTAATTTATTTTAACTTTTTAATTCTCTCCGTTTGACTGATAACATCCGTTAGACGGATTCCAAACTTATCATTCACGACCACAACTTCTCCGTGTGCAAGTAATGTTCCATTAATCATCACATCAAGTGGTTCACCCGCAATTCTGTCCAACTCAACAACAGAACCTTGATTTAACTGTAAGAGATTGCGAATTGTAATGCTACTACGTCCGACTTCCATAGAAATGGTTACCGGAATATCCATAATATTTTCCAGAGTAGCCATTTGCTCATCGGATAGATCTTGAACCTGAAGTTCATCTAAAGGAACTGAAATAGCACCTTCTTCCTCCTCTTCCTCCATGATTCTTCTTGCCATCATATCTGGCGTTAATGATTGAAAGTTATTGCTTTTTTCATCTTTCATGACATAACTCCTTTGGTTCAAGTGCCAACGACTGCGATAGGATTATCAAATCTATTAATCGTCATCATACGTTTTCTTTTCTTCTAAGCGCGCCTTTCTTTTTTCTGTAATCTGTTGCAAATCACTACTAATGTAGGTTGGCCTATCGATCATTTCGCTGACCTGAACCGCCACCTTGTCATTTGAAACCCCAATTTTGCCATGATAAGTAGGCAAACCTTCAACGCTGATCAGCGCAAACTCTGGCATTTCAACAGGAATCACATCCGCTGAATTTAAATGCATCACTTCACGCAATGACATCGTTACTTCCAATAAATGTACATTCACTTCTACGTCAACATCCAACACTTCATCATACAACGCTGAAGACCAACGTTTATCAGAATCATCGGTATCACTTTGAATACCGGAATCCAGCAATTCTCGAATCGGCTCCACCATGGCATAAGGCAAAGTAATATGAAAATCACCACCACCACCATCGGCTTCAATGTGAAATGAACTAACCACCACCACTTCGGTCGGGCCAACAATATTCGCCATCGATGGGTTAACCTCAGAATCAAGATATTCCATTTCGACATCAAGTACTGAGCCCCAAGCCCCTTGATAGTCCTCAAATATCATTTTTAGAATCATTTGGATAATACGACGTTCGGTAGGGGTAAATTCTCGACCTTCAATTTTGGCATGAAAACGGCCATCGCCGCCAAAAAAATTGTCCACCAAAATAAAAATTAAGCGAGCTTCCATGGTCACCAAACCAATACCTTTGAGAGGTCGGAAGCGAATCATATTCAAACTGGTGGGTACAAACAAACCATGGGTATACTCACTAAATTTAACCATTTGAACGCCATTGACAGACACATCAGCCGTACGACGCATCATATTAAATAAACTAATGCGCATATGACGAGCAAAACGTTCATTGACCATTTCCAGCGTTGGCATACGCCCACGCACAATTCGGTCTTGCATGGCAAAGTCAAAGACATTTGCATCCTTTTTTTCTGACTCTTCACCCTCTGGTCGTAAAAGGGCATCAATCTCATCTTGCGACAATAGATCCATGCTTTTGTCTACTCCTTATGTGCAGTTACTGCATAACAAAACCTGTAAACAACATTTGCTCAACGACAGTTTTACCGGTGACCTTTTGTAAAGCATCCTGGACTGCTAACAAAGCATCTTGGCGAAGGCTATCCTTCCCTGCCTGAGTTAATAAGGCATCAAAATTAGCTGAACTGCAGGTCGTCAACATGGTGTCTTCTATCAAAGGAATGTTGTCCAACGCAAGTTGTTCATTGTCACCGCCACGCACCAACAACTGGGCTTTAATTTGTACCATATGGGTTCGATTTGCCGTCGTTAAATTAAAGATAAAGGGTCTGGGAAGTGGAACATAATAAGCATCGCCTAACTCAACAACGACTTCTTCTTCTTCTTCAACCACTTCTTCTTCAAAGAACCCCAGATAATCCATCACTACTACACTCAACACGAGAAATAAAGCACCAGCAATACCGAAAATAATTTTTTTATTCATGCACTTGCCCCCTTAATTGCTTGACTAAGCATAAAAATCAACCCGTCCATCTTTATATATTCCCTGTTGCAAGTGATCGGACTCAGTTTCAAAGTCCTCCATAGATAGCAAGCTATCATCTTGAAAATTATCATTATTTTTACCTTCTTCATGGTTTTCTTTATGGTTGCTCTCCTGATTAACATGCCCATCTGCTAACGAGAACCCTTGTTGTTCAAGCATCTCCTTTAATCTAGGCAATGATTGTTCCAATATGTCTCTTGTTTGAACTTGTGCGACCTGAAATTGAATTTGTGTCTGATCACCTTGCATGTTTATCTTGATTTTCATACTGCCCAATTCAGGAGGATCCAATCTTATTTCAGCTTTTTTTACACCATGATCGACCATCATCATGACATGATGTCGCATCATGTCAGCAAATTTATCTTGAACAATCTGCATCATTTGCTGATGTGAAACAACATGTTGTGCTTGCGTGTGATTTAATTTCATGGTCATCGACATGACTTTATCTGGGGTATACAGAGCTGAACTTGAAGCTGAAGTGGTGCTCGATTTGGGTTCTGCTGCTGCCGAATGATCATCTGGCAACAGATTAACGCCTTTCATATCTGCAACTTGGATTTCTTTGATTTGTACTGCTTTTGGCAAGCTATTTTCTTTGACCAAGTTTACTTCTTTTTGTACGACATCATCAGACTGATCACCACTGTCTACCGCAGTGGTCTTAACCTTATTCAACTT
The DNA here is from genome assembly GCA_016779685.1 of Shewanellaceae bacterium. GTDB lineage: Bacteria > Pseudomonadota > Gammaproteobacteria > Enterobacterales > Shewanellaceae > UBA2521. The sequence continues at coordinate 5,180 of JADHND010000008.1, forward strand.
CGCCTTAGGCTCTTCGAGAAGAGACGATGCAGCGGCTATAACAGATACTTTTTGGGTTAGCGCAATCGGTGGGTCATCGACATAAATATCGGGCACCACGGGGGGTGACGTTGGTTGAGTTTTGACCTCATCAGTATCGGTAGCTTCTGATGGAATCACTACAGCGGCAGTGGTCAACTTCAGTTGTGGCGTTAATGGCATCTCTGTCTCAACACTTAACAACATATTTGGCTGGCTGTCTGCTGCTTCAGGCACAGCTAAGGTTGGTGATAGCTGTATTTCGGCTCCGATATCAGGTGGTACCTCTGCCTTAACTGCCAACATACTATCAGATTCGATGGTGCTTGGGGGAGGATCAACATCAAGCGTTTCTATCAGTTCAACTGTGAATGTAATAAGCTGCTCCATCGATTTATCAACGATGGGATCTTGATTCACCGCATCGGCACCATCCATCTGCTCAGTATATGCTGCAATCTTTAAATGGATCTGTTGTAGCCTTTGTTCATGAATCAAGCGGGCATCAACCACAACTTGTCTGGACGACAGCGGCGATTCTTGAAAATAGGCTTGTTGCACTGATTCCTTGAGTACATCTTCGACTTGACTCGTTGTCTCTATCGCAGGCTCCTGAACAACCAAGCCGGGGACTAATTCCACGACCTCGGTGTCTACTAATTCAGTTAAAATCTCGTTTAAATCAATTTCAGCGGGCGGTGGTTCGTGCTGATTTGACTTGGATACATCAACCAATCGTTGTCTATCTGGAGGCACAGCGGTCGTTTGACTTTCTTCGAGTTGGTGTAAAATATGTTGCACCAACCCATCTTCCTCAAGCGCCGTAGACAACGTATCTATTTCCACCCCGCTTGCCTCAGTCATTTGAGTGGCTTGCGCAAGTTCAACCTCTACCGGGGAAGACTCGAACAAAGTCGATGGTAAAGTCTCTATCTGAACAGGATCCAGTTCATCGGTCATACTGAAAACCGGCGGCGACATCACTTCAGCAGTGGTGATATCCATGGTTAGTGGCATTTGCCATGTCATAGAAATCGTTGACTTTTTATCCGTCATTTCTGTCGCTAGCTCATTCTCTTCATCGACAGCCACAGGTATAGGATCGGACGTATCAAGAAGCGGGTCGATTTCATGAGGCGACTCTGCAGCGGCGGAATCAGGTTCGGAATTCTTCGTTAATTTATCCGGCTGTTCTGGTGGTCGGGCAGGCTTTTTATGAACAGCTGGCTGACCTGATGGCAAAACTGGCTTTTTTTTGACCTGTTTATCCGTCTCAGCATGCTGCTTTTGTTCTGTTTGCAAAACATCTGAAAAATGTTTGCCTTTCGAGTGAGCATCACCTTCACCCGAAGCATCTAAAATCGGTTGATCGGGACTCTTCTTTTGAGAAACCAAATGATCCATCATGGGTAGCTTTATGGACTGCATACATCACCTCATAACAACAAGCAACCACGAATCTGGGTTATGTATTGAACGTAACCACATAAGTGTGTTCTATTTAAAGCAAATTAAATGCCAACCCGATCTTGGTTACTTTTTACGATGAGGATAGCGCCGCTGATTCGACTCATCCTGTAAACGTTGTTCGCGTTGCTCTTCGATAGAACGCTGCTTCTTTTTTTCTTTTTCCATTATATTTTCAATGGCTTGCGTTTTTTTATGCTGCGCTAACCAAGCTTGATAACAGCGATCCACGTGCAGTTCAACTTCAGCGATCACTTTAACTTGTCTATGTATAGACTGACCAATTTGACCAATAAAACCATCAAATTGATGCAATGTTGTGGCCGATAGACATTGCTTATCATTGGTATTTTGCGGCAGCGATTCCCGATAATCTTGTTGATATCCCTGTAACGCTGCAACTTGTTGCTGATGTTGCATCAAATACACCCGCGCTTCTTTCAGTTGGGTCAATGCTGCTTTTTCATGCTCTTGGTAAATAGTCAACAACTGTTCCAATTGAGCTAGTTTCATGGCATACCTGCTCGACATTGCTGAGCCATCGCTGCCAGCAACCGGGTACTTTCTCGAATATCGATGACATCATTCATACCTTGAGTTAAAAATTGTAATAAATGGGGGTGCATATCAATAGCATGGTCAATTTTACGATCACTACCACTAACATAAGCGCCGATACCAATCAAATCTCGATTACGTTGATAGATACTATATAACTGCCTAAAACTTCGCGCATCCTCCTGATGTTGTGTGGTCGTCACCATCGGTAATAAACGTGAAATCGAGGCTTCTAAATCAATTGCTGGATAGACACCCGTCTCAGCCAGTTCTCGACTCAATAAAATATGACCATCTAAAATTGCTTTAGCCGCATCCGCAATGGGATCATGTTCGATTTCACCTTCCACCAATATGGTGTAGAAAGCAGTGATTGAACCCTGATAATCAATACCTTGGCCGGTTCGCTCAATTAAACGAGGTAAACGTGCAAACACAGATGGCGGATATCCCTTCGTTGCCGGCGGTTCTCCGGCTGCTAAAGCAACCTCTCGTTGTGCTTGCGAATAACGTGTTAAACTGTCCATCAACAACAAGACATTTAAGCCCTGATCACGGAAATATTCTGCAATAAAAGTAGCGGTTTCACACGAACGAATCCGCATGAGGGGCGACGTGTCGGCTGGAGATGTGACCACGACCGATCGTTGTAGTCCTTCATCGCCTAAACTTTCTTCAATAAACTCTTTGACCTCTCGACCACGTTCCCCCACCAAGCACACCACCACCACATCTGCCTCAGTTCCCTTGGTCATCATCCCCAACAAAACACTTTTTCCGACCCCTGACCGAGCGAATAGGCCCAATCGCTGCCCTTTACCAACAGTTAATAACGTATTGATAGAGCGAACCCCCACATCTAAAGGCTCATCAATTTTACGGCGATTTAATGGATTGACATGTTGACTTAAGCGGGGGATCCGATGCGACGTTCCTAAGGGACCGGCACCATCGAGGGGCTGAGCATTGCCGTCTAGGATACGCCCTAGAAGTTCCGGCCCTACCTCAATCTCTTGTTTTTCAGCCAAAGGCAAGACCTTTGCTCCAGGTAACACGCCATGCACATCGCCAATCGGCATTAAAAACAGTAAATCATTATCAAAGCCTATGACTTCTGCTAAAAACTTTTGAGTCGGTGTTTCAATACGACACATGTCACCAATCGCTGCTTGGCAACCCTTCGCCTCTAACATCAAACCCACCACCCGCACGAGGTGCCCCGTTACCGAGGGTTTAAAGCGGGGCGTTTGCTGCTCTAACTTAGTTAAAACTTCTTTCATCTTGGTTGGGTTCATACATCAGGCTCGTTGGCAGGCGGCAGCAACTCGGCCTCAGTTGCTGTTTCGCGTGTTTCTAAATGAATCGACTCCGCATCGTCAACCGGCTGCGCATCGATATCAGCTAATTCGGCTTCCATTGTGGTCTCAGCCGGATCCGCCATCTCGAGGTTGTCGGCTGCTTCAACGTCACTTAACTCTTCGGGTGTCGGCGGATGAGACACGTCAGGAGGTTGGCTGGTGACTTCAACGTAGGGCTCGGGTGGCACTTGCTGCTGGTGCAACACAGCCTGAAAGATTGCTTGGAGACGAGTTGCTAGGGTTAAATCTACTTCAGAATGGGTCGTTTCGATTCTTAATTCACCGCGCTGTAAATGAGCATCCACCTCAATGCTCCAATGTTGTTCGGAGAATTGGTCTTCGCCAAAAAATGTGATCACCAAGGCCCGATCATCAGGATGGAGATTTAAAATAATGTTTTGGTGTTGATAAGGCAAGGCCTCAACGCCACGACGAATTAGGGTAATGATGTTCTCAGGGTTAACTCGGATAGATTCGAGCAAGACCCCTTCAGCTAAGGCGGTGACGAGTAACAACATTTGCTGTTCTATGTCATGCTCTAAACTAGAAATGGGTTGACTTAACTGTGTCATCAAACCATGAAATTCATCGACCAACGTTTGTGCTCGCTTTAATCCAAGTTGCAGACCTTCTGTTTCTCCAAGCGCTATGCCTTCTTGTTTGCCGATGTCAAAGCCTTGTGGTTTACCTTCCTCTATACCTTGCTCAAGACCAACTTTGCGACCTTCAACGATACCTTCTTGATGGGCATCATGGCGAATACGCTCAATTTCATCTAAGGTCGGTAGAACCAACTGCTCAGATTTAAGTTCTTCTGGCTCTTTGAGTTCAAAGGTGTGATTATAAGCGTTGTTGAAAATGGCTTCTCGACTCAGTGTTACATCTGGATAAGGCCATGATTCAAGGCCTTCAAGGCGGGTGTCAGCGATGGCTTTACCTAGAATGAGCATCTCATCCATTAAACATATTCCTCACCACTTTGCTTACCGAGCATAATTTCATCGTTATCAGCCATACGCCGTGCGATAGCTACCACCTCTTTCTGAGCAGCTTCCACCTCACTTAGTTTAACCGGCCCCATGGTAGCCAAATCATCACGCATCATTTCTGCGGCTCTGACGGACATGTTGTTTAATAGCTTATTGCGAAGGGGATCATCGGCACCTTTTAGCGCAATTTTTAACAAATCTCCCGTGATCTCACGTAATACCGCTTGTAGCCCCAAATCATTGACTTCAATTAAGTCATCAAAGACAAACATCAACTCTTGAATTTCGGTCGCAGTGTCTTCATCCGCTTCACGTAACCATTCCATCATTTGCCCCTCAACCGAAGAGTCTAAGTAGTTCATGATATTCGCCGCTGCTTGAAGCCCACCTAGCTTCGTCGCTTGTGCACCCGAATGGCCTGCAAATTGTTTTTCCATAATATCATTCAGTTCATTGAGAGCTGAAGGATGAACTTCTTCTAAGTGCGCAATGCGCATCATGAGATCCAAACGCACATTTTCTGGGATAAGTGCAAAAACTTCTGCCGCTTGATCAGCATCTAAATAAGACAACACAATGGTTTGTATCTGTGGGTGCTCGTTCATGATGATGTTCGTGACTTGTTTTGAATCCATCCAGCGTAAGGTATCAAGCCCTTTAGCTCCCTTACCTTGAGCAATTTGATCCAATACATTACCCGCTTTGTCTTCACCCAATGCAGATATCAGTGCGTTTTGTAAAAACTCTTTAGAATTCAGCCCAATCGCTGAATACTGTTGCAATTGATCCAAAAACAGCCGATAGACAGCAACCACCTTGTCTTGGGTCACATCCTTCAAGTTGGCCATCGCTAAACTCACCGATTGAACTTGTCGAGGTTCCAAATTCTTTAAGATGGTGGCGGTGCCGTCTTCACTCAAACTCAACAGCAGGATTGCCGTTTTATCGACACCCGATAGTTCATTGACATCAAACAGATCCTCTTCATCTTCTTCTGAATTTTCAATATCGTCTTCATCAGCCATGATAAATTCAATTTCCTCTTTGTCATTAATCGTCAGCTAACCATGAGCGTACAACTTGTATCGATAGCTCAGGTTCATTCAAGACCAAGGCTCGAATAGCCTGCAACATATCCTCATCTTTATGTAGATCTGGAATATCAATAGAACCATCTTCACTATAACTGTATTTACCATCTTCATCATCTAAGACACCGATAGCATCATGCGCTAAATCATCCTCCATCGTAGCCAGCTCATGAACATCATCTACCAAGTCATCTTCTTCAACCTTCAACAGACGCATCACCAATGGCCGTATGATAATAAAGATGAGGGCAATGCCTATGATAACGGCCGCCGCCAGCTTAATGGTTCGCCAAAACATCGGATGCTCCCAAAACATAGGCTCTATTTTGGGTATTTCAATTTCTTCAAGGAATTTCAAATTCACTACTTCGAGGACATCGCCACGAGCTTGTGAAAAACCAATGGCACCTTCGAGTAAACGGCGGTAGCCCAACAGTTCTTCATCGGTACGTGGCACCCGAATATACTGCGGTATTTTTTCCTCTTCTGATTCTTCTTCCGCAGTTTCCGTGTCTTCTTCCTCGGCGGCATCCGCCTCTGATGCTGCCTCATCGCTCGCCGCTTCTTCCGTATCATCCCCGAAGTCTTCATCAAGGCCAACATCTTCTATTTCTTGCTCTTCCAGTCGATAATTGATGGCAACGGATACACTCACACGTCGAACAACCCCAATTTGTTGTTTTGTATGGCTAATCGTGGTGTCCAGTTCATAGTTACGGGTGGCTTCTGAATGGTTCGTAGTCGGCACCATATTTTGAGCATTCTCTCCGACAGCTTCTTGAGGTATATTCGACTCCATCGGTGGCTGATTGGTTAACGCTCCTGGAATGCCTGAGGTAGCGCCTCCTTTGCTCTCATTTTCAACCAGCATTTCGCTTCTAATGGCCGGCATATCTGGATTATAACGCTTGGTTGTCTGTTCAACCGACGTAAAATCCATCATGACATCAACCTGCGCGATATAATCATCTCTGCCCAAAATAGGGATTAAGATAGAATCAATTTTCTCTAGGTATTCTCGCTCTTTCTTCTTAGCCAGCTCCAACTCTCGCTTCGCTCTGGCTGCCAATATATCTTGCGATCCTGAATTCAGCAACCTGCCATTCTGATCAGTTACGGTCACTTTCAGCGGATTCAATCCACGAACGGCGGATGCCACAATATCCACGATGGCATCCACTTCTTCTTGCTCTAGCGAATGCGTTTGTCTTAGATTCAAAACCACAGTTGCACTAGGTGCTTTTTGTTTACGAGCAAATACATTTTCTTTTGGAAGGGCTAAGATGACTTTAGCCCGTTTCACATTTTTTAATTCTTCAATGGTGGCTGCTACGTTTTTCTCTTGTTCTAATTTTAAGCGGGCAGTTTCTAAGCGTTGGCTAACGCCAAAGCCACTGTCTTCTGCTAAGTAATTTTTTTTGAGATCTTTGGGGTTCATTGAGACCCCTTCGCGCAACAACAACAACTTCACATCTTGATACTGGTTTTCAGGGACGTAGATGACATTCACTTTTAATTTATATTCAATATCATTTTTTTCTAAGGTATCTAAAATGGGAATCATATCTTCGACTTCCATTTTAGCAAGTGGACGCAACTCGGGCTGATTTGCCCACAAAAAAATTAAGACAGCAATCACCAAGCACACCAACAACGCAATGATCATGGTGATTTGGCGAATGGTGTCACCATCTCCAAATAAACTCGGAATTTCCGGCACAAAAGGGTCTACATCAACAGCAGCAATGCCGCTGTTGATGTCACCCATATTAACATCGTCTATTGCTTCGGTATCTTCGACGAGTGAGTCTTCAGCCATCCCTAGCTCAAGGGTCTCTTCTGTGTCCTTCGACTCTTCTGCCATGCATTATCCATCATGTATGTGATTAAACTGGCATATTCATAATACTTTGATATGCTTCAACAAACTTATTTCTCACTTCCATCGTTGCTGAGAATGCGACACTGGCTTTTTCACGCGCAATCACGGTATCTGATAAAGTTACCGTGGTATCGCCCATATCAAGTCGTGTAGCTAAGTCTTTAGAATTTGCTTGTAACTGGTTCACATGACCAATGGCTTGCGCCATCGCATGACTAAAATCCATCCCAGCTACATTCTTAACGTCTTGAGTGCGCACCGCTTGAAATGGTGACATCTCGTGCAATTGAGACCGCATTTCTTGCAACAAATCGCTTTTGGATATTTCCATACCGTCCTCCATGAGTTGTTTGCTTTGGCGACCATCAACAGCGTGATCACCCTTCTAGTTAATTGATGCAATTTTCTTACCAGCTATCACTTTTTTAACTCACTGGTAATTCAATACCGAGATCTCTCATATTGGCTAATTTATAGCGCAATGTACGCGTACTAATACCCAGTTTCTGAGCCACATCTTTGCGGCAGCCTTGGTGTTGTTGAAGTGCTTCTAAAATGATCTGATATTCTTGCATCCGCATGGAACTATTTAAAGTTTCGCCATCAACGAGTGTGTCTGGTATGTCTGGACTAGATAAAGACGATATAGATTTTGGTTCGATGACGGGTGTGGCTTCTACATGCTCTAAGACAATGTCTTCTTTTGTAATCGCACCATGCGGATGTAAGATAAGTGCTCGCTGAATAACATTGTCCAATTCACGAACATTACCAGGCCAAGTGTAATTTTGCAGCTTGGCTTGAGCCCCGTCGTCGATTTCCACAAAGGGCTGACCATGCTTTCGCAATAAGAACTGCACTAAGGGCAAAATATCTTGCGGACGTTCCACCAACGGCGGCAGCATTAAAGGAAACACATTCAAACGATAATATAAATCTTCCCGAAAAGTTTTGGCCTCTACGCAGGCTTTCAAATCACGATTGGAAGTCGCAATGACGCGAACATCTAAAGGAATGGTTTTGCGGCTACCTAGACGCTCAACCTCTTTCTCTTGCAAGACACGCAGCAATTTAGCCTGTAAGCCCAGCGCCATTTCTGAAATCTCATCTAACAACAAAGTACCTTCTTGAGCTTGCTCAAATTTACCTGGACAAGCCTGATACGCTCCCGTATAAGCGCCTTTCTCATAACCAAACAACGTCGCCTCCAACATATTTTCTGGAATAGCGGCGCAATTAATGGCCACAAAAGACTTTTTATAACGTGGTGAGGCTTGATGAATATAATGAGCAAACACTTCTTTTCCAGCGCCACTCGGACCTGATATCATGACTGAGGCATCTGATTGAGCAACCTTCTTAGCCAATTGAAACAATTCAACGCTTTTAGGATCAGCGGCAATAATTTCTGAGTTCTCAGCATGCATCGGCATAAAACGGGAAACCTGATTCAGTAACACTTCAGGTGAAAATGGTTTGACCAAATAATCTAGAGCCCCTAACTTCATCGCTTCCACAGCCTTGTTTACATCTGCGTAAGCCGTCATTAACAGCACGGGTATATGTTGAAAGTTTTGTTGCACATAACGTAATAAGCCAATGCCATCCATCCCCGACATTTGAATATCTGATACGACCACATTAATTGGATGCGCCTTTAAAGCAACGATGGCAGCTTCGGCACTGCTCGCTTGAATACAATCAATTTTAGCCAGCGCTAATGTTTCAACTAAGGCTTCTAACAAAGCCTGATCATCCTCTACCAACAATACTTTATATTGCATGCGTTTCTCCTTCAACGCTGACCCTAGGAAAGGTCAACAGTACAATGCATCCTTGTTGAGCTTCACTTTTTAATAGAAGCTGCCCGCCATGATAGCGCATCACTTTATGCACCACCGCCAATCCTAAGCCTGTACCATCGGACTTACTGGTATAAAAGGGTTGCGTAATTTTAGCTGCCAGTGCTGGTTCAAAACCACAACCATCATCCTTTATTGACAACACCAAATGCGTTTCAAGCGCGTACAACTCGATGACAATGAGTGAAGCTTTGGCTTCAATGGCATTCATCAATAAATTATTCATCACTGAATTTAACGCATGTTGATGACCATCTATCTCACTAATAGCCTTGATGTTGACGACCACTTGGCATTGATGTTGGCGCATCATCGGCTCCGTCACATCGATGGCTGTTTCGATAACATCCGTTAACATCATTTTTGCTAAGGGCAAGCGTTCATCTTTAGCAAACAACAGTAAATCCTTAACTTGATTGCCTAATTCTTGCAATCGGTTTAATAATTTAGCTTGAAATTTTTTGCGAACAGGCAGGGAGAGTTGTTCATGTTGTAAATGCGAAGCATACAACAAAGCTGCGCTCAAGGGCGTACGAACTTGATGCACTAAAGTGGCCACCATTTCACCGAGTGCCGATAAACGTTGTAAATGGGCTATACGCTGTTGTAGCTCTCTGGTTTCGGTTAAATCAGTTAAGACAATCAGTTCACCCATCTGATCAGCCAAAGCAGTTAACGAAATTTTGACACGACGCCCATCTCGTAAGGATACTTCATGACCATCGTCTTCTTGTGGCGAAAACGCACGATCAATGACCTTTATCCAACGCTGATGATGTAAGGGCTCGCCCAACAACGCCAATGCGACTGTATTGGCCTCAACGATAAAACCATCCGCATCCAATATGACCACCCCAGTTGGCATCGCCTGTAACAGGGCTTGCAATCGGTTGCTCTGGAGCAATCGCTCATGTTGAGGTAGCAGGGCATCCACCCAAGCATCTATCGCTGACGAACTCATTCACATCCTTGTTTTAACAGGTATCATATTACCTGCTGCAAGAATAACGCCACATTTTATGTGGCATTACTAAACAAAGACTTAGCGTCCCATCAAGACCAAAAAGATGTTTTTTTGACGGTTAAGGCATACAGCGTAATAAGGTTGCCGAAATATCCGCACTGACCGCCAGCGTGGTTTCATGCGATTCTTTGCCTTGGAGGGTGCTGTCTGTTAGCGGTGCGAGTTCCATGATATCGGCTCCAGTAATCGCCACCTGCGTCGCGATGGCTTCAATGAGTTCGATGCACTGATTCGGCGTCAAGCCATCCTTCTCAGGTGTACCCGTCGCACTGGCATACTGCACATCCAAAGCATCAATGTCAAAACTGACATAGACCTCCTGTACCTCAGCAGCCTCGAGTTGTGCTAAAACTTGCGCCGTGATTGCCGTCATCCCCTGCTCATGAATGCGAGCAGCCCAATGTTGGGTCACGCCCCTGGTTTTTTCCCAATACAATTGATCGCGAGCACTGGATCGAATCCCAATTTGAATCGCCAATGCTGGATCGGGTAAATCACTTAGAATATGAGTGCACCAAGAACCAAAGCATAAATCAATACCCATACGTTCTGTCAGCAAATCCGTGTGCGCATCAAAATGTATCAACGCCACTTTAATGCCTTGCTGTTGTTTATGACGTAGATATGTTTTCACCAATGGATAACTGACCGAATGATCTCCCCCGACCCCAAACAGACAGGGAGGGGACGCCTGTTGGTATACAGTCTGACAAACAAACTCGGTTAACGACAATGGACTCACTGGTAAAATGCTGGTTGCGTCACCGTATAAGGCTTGACGACATTTAGCAAGCGTCTTTGAATTGACATATTTATCATGCAACAGATGTGGAATAATCCGAACATCGCCCAGATCAAATGGCAGCTGATCTGGATAATGAGCTAACAAAGCATCACGTAAATACAACGGCCCCCAGTTAGCGCCTCGTAAGATCCCGCCACCGTTATCAGAGCATACCCCCAACATCACCGTTCCATGCTCTGGAAGTTGATACAAATGAGCTTGCCAAGCTTGAAGAACATCATCACCAGCCCCATATAACGCTTGATGTAAATGTTCTTTACGCTCACGTGCGGTATTCACAGTGAAAACACCTTCGCCTGGCGGGCACAAGCAGGATTGAAGCACTTGAGCATGTTCAATGGAAAGCATAACTTAATTCCTTGTTATAAATAAAAAAACAGCATAATGCCGATAATATTAAGGCTTTTTATTTATATTAACAGAAAGTAGACCCGATACTCAATGCACAAGCTTACCAACCGTCAATGAGCTATTTCATTTATCATCTATTTACTTAAATGCCACTTAAGCCAGATCTTTGTCTTTTAACTCAGCCATCACCAAACCATACTTACGGATTTTTTCAACCAATGTGGTGCGTCGCATTCCCAACAGAGCTGCTGCGCGGGACACCACACCTTCGTGTCTTTCCAGTGCTTGATTGATCATATTGATTTCAAAGTCGGCTAAAGTCTCTTTTAAATGCAAACCTGCTTCAGGTAGCTCAGGGCGTATCAATGCATTTGATTGTGGTTGTAATAAACCTGACAGCATGTCGACTTCCATAGTCGTACCTTCAGCTGATAATGGTTGACATACAGCTGGCTGAGCTGACTTCGAAGAATGGTTGTATCTGCTAGGCAATTGGGCTGAACCTATCGTTTGATAGGGATATAAGATCATCAGCCGCTCCATCAGATTGAGTAATTCTCGGACATTACCCGGCCAATCGTATTGCATGAGAGAGGACAGTGCTTCTGGTTTCAAATCTATAGGCGCTCGCCCCGCTTGTACCAATCGCTGCCGCATGATCTCACATAGTTGCGGAATGTCTTCCGGACGGGATCGCAAAGCTGGCATCTCGATGGGAAACACATGGAGACGATAAAACAAATCTTCACGAAACGAGCCCGCCGCAATCATCTGTTCAAGCTGTCGATGCGTTGCAGCCACAACACGCACATCTACCTGCATCGATTTGTTGCTTCCGACGCGTTCAAATTGACGATCCTGCAACACC
>JADHND010000009.1 GCA_016779685.1 Shewanellaceae bacterium
AACTTTAAGGTATCTCGTAATTTACGTCCTTTGTTACCAGACAACCAAGGATGGATCAGATCATCGCGCTTCATCCATGCCTGGATACTGTGATGTTGGAGTAGGGGATGTTTTATAGGAGTGAGCGTTGATAGTCTTGTGTTAATCATGATAGGATGAACCAGAAAATTAAAAATTAAATTGTTGTCAGGTTGCAGAATGGTTAAATACGTTTAAAAATAAATAGGGTGCATTTAGGTTTGGACGCTTACGTCTGCCCCGATTTTATGAAGGCATCATATAAAATCCATGTCCGCAAAGCAACCGTAGTATCGACGTCACCGGTGCAGCATTTTATGTGAACGCCGTGACAAATAACAGGGAATTTATGTCGTTTCTGTCAAATATAGTGAAAAAAAAACAGGCTCAGCTCTCTTATTTTAGTGCGGTGTTGACGGATAAGACACTTCATGTTGGCTGGTTTGATGCTGCCGATGTTTTTCAATATGAATCGGTTCCCTTGCTGCCCAATACCAATCCTTGGCAAACGCTGCCACCCATATTACAACACAGTCCCTGTATTTTAACCTTGGTCGAATCGCAGTACCATTGGCTGACCGTGGACAAACCGCCGGCGAGTTCCCCAGCAGCTTGGATGACGGAATTGCATTGGCAAGTTAAAGATTTAGTTGATTTGCCTATTACCTCGATTCATTTAGATTATATAGATGCACCAACCATGGCTGGCGTTGACAAAGTACATGTCGTGGTCGTCAATAAGTTGTGGTTGCAAGCGGTTGTGCAAGCGGCCCAGCAGGCAGGTATCGTGATGTGTGCTGTTGCACCCGATGTATTAACTTTCCGTCATCCGACTTCAGTAAGTGCACCAGCTAGTGATATGCGGCTGCTCATGTTGGGGTTAGAAGGTCAAAACTGGTTGTTGTCCGTTTATCATCAGCAGCACCTGTTAACTTTTCGTCGTTTGAGTGGTTTTCAAGTCAAAGCAGCTACGCTTGAGTCTGATGCTGCCATGGAGATGTTGAGTGTGGAAGTTCAACGATTCATGGACTTTGTTGAAAGTCAATTGCGTACCCCCACTATTAAGCAGATAGAACTGATCGCCGATGGTCATAGCGTTGAGACACAAGCTTCGTTGCAGCCTCACTTCGAGGCGCCTGTAGCTTTGATGTCAACCAGTCAAGTCATATTGGATTTACTGCAATCGAGCATCCATGCTTTTAAGTTGGATACAACAGCGACAGGCCAGTCATGAAACAACATATCAATCTCTACAGCCCTGATTTCTTATTTAAGCGTCATTGGTCTGATTTTTACTATGTGAGCCGCGCGGTGCTAGGCCTGTTGGTCTTGGTGATTGGAATGTGTGTGACGGTTTATGCTTTCTTACGTCAAGAACAGGCAAGCCTGATCCAAACCCAAGCCGAGATGCAAGCGTTACAACAAGAAGTGGATACGTTGGCAGCGCAATTTGAACAACGCAAACAAGACAACCCTTATCAAAATAAAATATTGATGCTGGAAACGCAATTGAAACAGCATAAGGCGCTGTTTAAGCAGTTGACGTCTTTGGATAATACCCATTTAAGCCCCTTGCCGCTGACGACCTATTTAAAAGCATTGGCCGCTGTGCAAGAGCCGAAGCTGTGGTTGACTAAAATAGATTTGGACGGTAACAATATGCGTTTTGAAGGACGGGTACAAGCGCCAAAAGTTTTGCCAGAGTGGCTGAATAAGATAAAGCTACAACCGATATTCGCTGGGCAAGTTTTCCAGCAGTTGTCTCTAGAACAAACCAAGGATGATGCCTCGCATCAGTTTGTGTTGACAGCGACGACTCAACCCCAGGTGGCACCATGAACCGTATTTTAGAGCGGCGCTATGAACAGCTCACTCGACGAGAACAGGTTTTGCTGTGGACGACACTGTTGTTCTTGTTCTTAACGATGGTGTCGGAGGTGGTTTGGCCTTTGTGGCAACAGTGGCAAACCCTACATACAGAGCAACAGCAGCTGTACAAGCAACAACAGCATTTGCGTCAAAAACAACAGCTGCTTGCGATCGGTTTAGCAACAGATTATCAAGGTAATCAACAAGCCCGCTGGTTGAGTTTAAGGAAAGCGATCCAGGATGTACATGATCAGATCCATGACAATATGAAAACCCTCATTCCAGCTTCGAAAATGGCACAGGTTTTGACCGAGTTATTAGACAACACCCCCGGTTTAACCTTAAAGGCGCTGCGTTCGCAAGCTGTAGAGCCGTTGACGCAAGCACCTGTGGTATCAGCGGATGTGAGTGACAATGCCAAGCCATCATTGTATCAGCACCGGTTAGAATTGGTGTTCGAGGGCGATTATTTGGCAACGCTTCGTTTTATGGATAAGGTAGATGCGATGCCGGAGAAAGTTTTTTGGCACGCGTTAGCTTATGAAGTTCAAAACCACCCCCAAGCAAAAATAACAATAGAGGTTTTTAGTCTGAGTGTTAACAAAGAATTTATTCAGTTGGTGCCTTAGTGCCTGTTTGATCACGTTGCCCGCCATTGCCGTTCCTTTAACGGATCCAACCCAGCCTTGGTTGTCTAAGCAGGTTTCACCCCAAGTATCGGTGGTTGCGCCTGATGAGGTGTGGCGCTTGCAAGCCGTTCAGCAAACCCAAGATGGCGCTGTGGCGATCATTAACAACACTTTGGTGCGGGTTGGTGAAACCATTGCCGGCTCTCGGATTGAGAAAATTGAACACCAAAGTGTGTATTTGGCCAATGGCCGTGTATTAAAGGTATTTGCGGTGACACAATCGTCGTGATGTTGTTGTAGTAAGGAAGTTAAATGTGTCTGTTTTAAAACAAAAAAAGGCGGTGATATTTGGGATTATCATCAACCTAAGTGGTTGTCAAGCGACCCCTCCCCAGTCTGCTCAAACGCCAACCGCGTTCTCAGAATCCCCTAAAACGCTCGATAACTTGCCATTGGCGGTTGAGCGTGACTTATACGCGCCGACATCAACACCACCGCTGTTGGCGCCACCTCTTGTAGCCAATCCCACGCCGGAGCGTCGGTTTGACATTGCTGCCAATGAGGTGCCTGTGGGTGTTTTTTTGGCGAATTTAGTGGCCGATTTGTCCGTTAATCTGGTGATACATCCTGAGGTTAAAGGTAAAGTGACGCTGTCATTGCAGCATGTGACTTTAGATGAGGTGCTTGAGGCCATCCGAGATGTGTATGGTTATGATGTACAGCGAGATGGGCGTCTTATTCAGATTTATCCAGCAGGTTTTCGAACCGAGTCTTTCGTGGTGGATTATTTGTTGATGCAACGTCAAGCTGCCTCCAATACCCACATCAATGCGACGCGACAGTTTGATCAAGCAACCAAAGAAAATGATGCGAGTGGTAGTGGTACTTCTATTTCGTCGGTATCGAACACCGATTTTTGGTCAGAATTACAAACTTCTTTAGCTGGTATTATCGGTAGTGCCGATGGTCGAACAGTCGTGGTGACGCCACAAGCTAGTTTGGTTACAGTGCGCGCGATGCCTGCCGAGTTACGCCAGGTTCGGCGGTTCTTACAGCAAGCGGTTGAACACTTGCAACGGCAAGTGATCTTAGAAGCCAAAATCATGGAAGTGACACTGAATAAACAGTATCAACGCGGTATTCATTGGGAGGCTATCTTAGGTGCGCAGAGCTCGCAATTTGAAATCAAGCCAAGTTCAAAAGCAACTGAATTATTGAAAAATGGCCTGCCTTCGTCGGTATCCAATGTGTTTAAGTGGACGTTTAATAAGGATGACAAACACAGTTTTGCTGCGGTTCTAAGTCTGCTTGATACTCAGGGTGATGTCGAGGTGCTGTCAAGTCCGAGAGTGACTGCGACCAACAATCAAAAAGCAGTGATTAAAGTTGGGGAAGACATCACCTTTACCCGCAACTACTCTAGGTTGTTAAATCAGGATCAAGACAACAGATACGAATGGATTAATCCGACCATTGAAACGGAAGCACATTTTTCGGGTATTTCTCTGGATGTGACCCCCCAAATTGATGATCAAGGGGCGGTGCTGCTGCATATTCATCCTTCGGTTGTGACGGTGACACGAGAATCACTTGAAGTCACTAGCAACGGCGAACAAACCAAGATATCAGTTCCTAAAAGCCAAATTCGTGAATCCGATTCTGTCATTAAAGCGGTGTCAGGCGATGTCATTGTGATTGGTGGTTTGATGCAAACCTATGCCACTGAAACCGAGCATAAAGTCCCTTTTTTGGGCGATATTCCTTTACTAGGGGCTCTGTTTACCCATTATGAAACTGAATATAGGAAGAGAGAACTCATTATTGTCTTGAAGCCAACAGTGGTACGCAAAGGTACGTGGGCACAAGCATTGGCTGATTCTAAGCGCTTGCTTGAGCGATGGGAAGGCCAATAAATGTTTATTTTTCAGCAATGCGTTATAACAAAATGGTTCAAACAAACGATACAAACAATAAGGCTAGAGCATCGCAGTGGGTGTAAACGGGTGTGTCTAAGATTATCAAAAAGTATTTTGAGTGGCATTGGGCTGTTTTATGTCGGCTGCGTCACAGCGCAAACGCCGAATTTGTCTATTACTGAGGTGGTACTGTCTCAAGCAGAGCAGGTGACTATATTGCAGCAACAGGCGCATCAGGCGCAACAGGATGGTCGGATTCAGCAAGCCATCAAAGCGTACCAACGATTGTTACAATTGGCGCCTCAGAGCGCCTCAGCGCGTTTTGAGCTAGCCACCATAAGAGTTGCGAATGGGCAATGGACCCGTGCCGTTAAGTTACTTCAAGATGGCTTGATGCAAGACCCGCAGCAAATCAAGTTAACCATGGCCTTGGTGCAATTGTATCGGCATATGGGGCATGATAGGGCAGCGCTGCAATCAGTGCAAACAATGCCTGATACTGCCACGCACCATGTGTGGCGGCTGGAGCAACAAGCGGTTTTAGCGCAACGTTTGCAGCAACATCAGCAGGCACGAACCAGTTATGCCGCCTTGGTTGAGCATCAACCAGCGCAAGGTCGATGGTGGTTGGGCTTAGCGATAGCCGAAGATCGGTTGCACCAATTGAAGCCAGCGATGGCCGCCTATGCTCGTGCCTTGCAATTAGAGGGGTGGTCATTGCCATCGCGTCAGTTTATCCAAAATAGATTACAAGCCTTGCAAGAGAGCGCGCCATGGCAAGATTAAAGCGACGTCTAGGTACTCTGTTGGTACAAGAGAGTGTGATATCAGAAGCTGAGCTACAAGCGGCACTACAACAGCAAACCGAGACCGGCAGAAAGTTGGGTCAAACATTGGTGGATCTGGACATCATCAGCGAAGTTCAATTGGGGCAGTTTTTGGCGAAGCAGTTGCAACTGGAATTTGTTGATTTAAATCAGCGACAGCTGTCAACCGAGGTGGTGCAACAGCTACCTGAGGTACAAGCCCGCCGCTATAGGGCCTTGCTGCTAGACAAAATCGATGGCATTATAACCGTTGCGTTGAGCGATCCCACGAACCTTCCCGCTCAAGACAGCATCAGTAGTCTATTTTCTTCAGCAAAAATACACATTGTGGTCGTCACAGAGTCTCAAATCATCCAAGCTTTTGAGCGATATTATCGTCGTACGCAAGCCATTTTTTCCATGGCTGAACAATTGGAACATGAATATAGCCAAACCACACAATTTAAGTTCGATTTGCTCGCACCCGCAGGCGAGAGCGAAAGCACCATTGATAAATTGTTGCATACCATTTTTGAAGATGCGTTGGCGATGCGTGCTTCAGATATCCATATCGAACCCGATGCCACTTGCTTGCGCATTCGATTGCGTGTCGATGGTCATTTGCAAGAAACCTTGATTCCGGAAGTCACGATCTCCGCGGCTCTAATCTTAAAAATTAAGTTGTTAGCCCAGCTGGATATATCCGAAAAACGGTTGCCTCAAGACGGTCGCTTTCAGCTTGAGGTAAAAGGTCAATCTTTGGATGTGCGGATCTCAACCATGCCGATTTATCACGGCGAAGCTGTGGTGATGCGATTGTTGGATCGCGATGGTGGCTTGCTTAATTTGAATCAAACGGGTGCGAATGAGGAGGTGTTAGCATGTATGCGGACACATTTACAGCGACCTCATGGCATGATTTTGATGACCGGTCCGACGGGCAGCGGTAAAACCACCACTTTATACGGCATGCTCAACGAGTTGAATCAAAAACAACGGAAAATAATCACGATTGAAGACCCTATAGAATATCAATTGTCTCGTATTAACCAAGTGCAGGTGAATCCCAAAGTCGGTTTAAACTTCGCGCAGGTGCTGCGCACCGTATTACGCCAAGATCCAGATATCATTATGATTGGTGAAATGCGTGATCAGGAAACGATTAACATGGGCTTGCGCGGCGCGATTACGGGGCACTTAGTGCTATCGACTTTACACACAAACGATGCCATTAGTTCGGTATTACGCCTCATTGACATGGGAGCAGCGCCTTATCTGATTGCCAGTTCGGTGCGTTTGGTGATTGCGCAGCGTTTGTTGCGTCGAATCTGTCGTGCTTGTCACACTCAAATTGTATTATCAGAAGCCGAGCAAGCTTGGTTGGCTGCTGTTGAATCAATGGGTAAAGCCACAACGCACACCTATCGTGGCCGTGGTTGTCAAGCGTGTCACGGTACTGGCTATGCAGGACGAATTGGGATTTTTGAAATTCTAGAGTTCGATGACATGATGGTTCGTGCTTTGCGGAACAACGATCATCAAGCGTTCGTGGATGCTGCTAAAGCCAATGCTGGTTATCAACCTTTGCAAGCGAGTGCTTTAGCTTGCTTAGAGCGAGGTGAGACCACCTTAGAAGAGGTTATGCATTTGGTGGAAGGTAGTGCATGGTTGGTCGCTTCAAATCCCATGTCTTCAGCATGATGTTCGCGAGGAGATAGCATGCCACAATATACCTATCGAGGTCGTCATCGCCAAGGACATGAAGTTGATGGCACGTTTGAAGCAGCCGATGCTGATACGGTATCCCAGTGGTTGTTATCACAGCAGGTATTGCCTGTATCAATAGAATTGCAGGCCGTACGACAGGAAGTCGATGTCATGCGATGGTGGCATCGTCGTGTCTCAACGACCACGTTACAGTTTTTTGCTCGTCAAATGTACACTCTGTTGGCTGCAGGCCTGTCGGTGTTTGATGCCTTAAGCGGACTGATTAAAACGACAGAGTCAATCTATTTCAAAGCAACTTTAACGCAAGTTTATCAACAATTAGGTCAGGGTAAAGCCTTATCAGATGCTTTGCATCAGCACCCCAAGACGTTTAATGCTTTTTTTGTCGCCATGGTACACATGGGAGAACAAACGGGGCAATTGGATATGGTTTTTAAGCAGCTTGCGCACTACCTTGAGCGTCAAGATGAAATCAACAAGCAAGTGCAAGCGGCATTGCGTTATCCTAAATTTGTTCTCACTGTTATCTTGTTTGCTTTTTTGTTGATGAACATATACGTCATCCCTAGCTTTGTCACTATGTTTGATCAGATGGGAACTGAGCTGCCGTTACCGACTCAAATGATTATAGCGGTATCGCAGGCTATCAGCCAGCATGGGTGGGTCGCGGCTGCTGTTGTGGTGATGGGGCTGGTGAGCTGGATGTACTGGGCCAAAACCAATGCAGGGGCGTTGTGGGTTGATACCGTTCGATTGCGGGTACCTGTGTTGGGTAACGTATTAGAACGGACAGCATTGGCACGATTTAGTCGTTGTTTTGCAGTCATGTTGCAATCAGGCGTGGCTTTGAACAATGCTTTAATCTTGGCTGCCGATGTTGTGAACAACCGCTGTATGCAAGCAAAAATTCATCGGATTCGATATTTAGTCGAAGAAGGCACCAGTCTAACGCAGGCTGCTTATCAAAGTCAGCTACTTCCACCTTTGGTTTTACAAATGCTGGCTATGGGTGAATCCTCTGGCCGTATTGAATCACTGATGCTCGAAGTGGCTGCTTTCTATGAACGTGAAGTCGATTATGATATTAAAAAACTGACCAGTCGTTTAGAGCCGATCTTAATTACGCTGATGGCTTTGATGATCATGATTTTAGCCATGGGGATTTATTTGCCCATGTGGTCCATGATGGATGCGGTGATCTAGAGGTATACTTCAAAAAAAAAGTTAAATGCTTCTGTTTTGAAGCTAATTTTGTTAAATTTAAGCGGTTAGAGTGATGTTTTTATGTCAATTGACATAAAATTGCTCAATTTAAAGTAGCTTAAGCATGGTTAGTTATTGATTTTCAAACCGATGTAGCGATGGCTTGAATGTAATAATAATAATGTATACGTAAGGAAATAAATAAACATGAAACAACAAAGAGGTTTTTTACTGTTTGAAGTCACACTTTTGTTATCTATTTTAGGGTTGTTGGCCGTGTTCGTCGTGCCAAAAATGAGCTTTGTAACGGATGAGCTGTCTCGCAATTTTGTGGTGGATGATATTAAGGAGCAAGTCGTATCGACGGCTTTACTGTATAAAGCAGCGCATAGCGAATATCCAACAGGTCATGAGTTAAGACAAAAATTACGCTCAAAAGGTCTCGTAATTGATGGAGCTGCAGATGAACATAATAAAGGAATCCAGAATAAAACAGCTGCCCCTGCTTCTAATGAATCTAAGGAGAGTGAATTGACTTTGACATTTAGACACACATGTAAAACAAGTACAGAGCTGGCAACAATCACATATACAAAAAACAAAGATGGGCTTCCAGAATTTAAGCACTGTGGTAAAGCATTCAGCCTATAAAGGAAGTCACTTCTAACAGTCGAAGGCGCCATTAATCGTCGCAGGTACCCCCTGTGGCGATCATCGGCTTGGGATCTGTGCCTTGAGGCTCTGTTACAGTGACAAAACAGTTTTGGTCAATAACAATGTAGAGTGTCCCTGTTTTATTGTCTATTTCTGAGGTTTGAATGGTTTTTTTCGCCTCATTTTCTCCTTGTCTACCTTGTAAATCTTTAATATCCATCAGTGCTAGTAAGTTAGCGCAATCATTACTGGCTTTAACTGCCGGGTAGCTGTTGTTGACACAAATATCTTGGTTGTTGACGGTGATTTTACCGTTCGTAACCCCGTCAACCGAGGCTTTGACGGCACCTAGAGCCAACACGTTGTTGACTGCCGCAATGGTATTTTTCTGAACAATTTTATTGGCGGAATCCTTCAGACTAAAAAAGCGGGGCGCAGCGACAATAGCTAATACGGATAAAATCACCATGACCATCACAATTTCAATGAGGGTAAAACCTTGTTTAAAAAGTCGCTGTACAGAAAAAATAGGATTCATGTGCAATGGATAAAGCTTATTACTCATACACTAAGTCTAGTCAAATTTAAGCGAGATGTATGCTGAACGGTCATTATTTTTATGAAGTTGGTTAAAAAGTGTGATTTAGTCGCTACTTTAGGGCTTGTCATTGGCACCAGTGCCAGGGGCTGTGGTAGCATGTAATGTAATTTTTTTTCGTTCACTCGTTCCAATGAGCACATTTGAGATTGATATGCCTAAGCAAGCCAAAAATAAGCCAAAAAAACAGCACGAGTGGGTGTTTGCCATCTTGTTGTTCGTTTTTTTCGCCTGGTTAGGTCAGCTAGAGCTCACTCACTATGAGCAAAGCGGGATTGCTGTCATTGATGCTGCGTTGGCGGGCAAGCGTTCCTCTCACTCTGAACCATCTAAGTAGCATTCTTCCTTAATATAGCTTTATTTTTAGTAAATAATTTGTCAAAATACGGTGGCTTGCGTGGTTATCAAGGAAGTTATGGTGCGTTGCTCTACTTTGCCGAAAGGCTTTAGCCTGTTAGAACTCTCTCTCGTTATCTTGATTTTATCAACATTATCGGTTTATGTCGGCCTATCGAGTGACTCTGTTCAGAGTTATGTGGCTCATCTTAAGCGAGAAACCTTGATCAGTCACTTAGAAGATGCATTGCAGCAGGTGACGCTGCGGGTGACCATTGGAGGCACTCAGCAAGATGCGCATGGCAATCAATATTTGCCCGTATTCAACCATAAAATTCCTATGGTAGCTGGTCATATTAGGATGTTAAATTCGCATGATGCAGCTGACCACGTCAATTTATTGGTCTTAATAGCCAAACCCTTGTATCAGTATACAGTGCCCAGTGCTATGCTCGATCATCAACGGATTCAAACCGCTTCGTTTACCAGTCCCGGTAAGTCGTTGATGTTGGCCGTCGCTAACGCCTGTTTTGTGCGTATAAGCTCAGATAGAAGTCATCCCCAGCGCATCTCATTCGAACGTTATCCGAGAGAAACTTGCTAATGTTAAGACAGCCTCAACGCCCGTCATGGTTGCAAGGGCTGATTTTGCTAGAGATCGTTTGCTATGTGCTGATTATCAGCAGTCTCATGTTGAGCATTTTCCCGCATTTGTCCTTGCTTAACGAGGTCGCTACAACGACGAAGTTAAATGGCGTCAAAGCTGAAATACAAGCGCATCTTGATCTGATTTATACCCAAGCGGCCTTAGAGCAAAAGCACAAAGGTTGGACTAAAATTTTATATCAGAAGCAGTGGCTTGACTTAAACAGCGGCTATCCAACTGCGGTTGGGCAAACCCAACTCGGTAAAACCGCCAGCCTACCAACGGTACTCGACCATTTAGAGATGACATATCAGGTATGGAATCAGGCGGTTGCGGTTGAAATCACCCAACAATGTCATTTATCGATTTGGCGTGGTCAACCTGATTTACCTTATCGCTTCACTGCGATAGGTTGTCCTTAATATCAATTAGTAGCCAAACAAATGAGGACACTTTCATAGCGATGGAACAGCAGGTTGTAATGGGCAGAATAGGTAGATTTTCGCAGGGTTTTTCATTGCTTGAGCTCGGTATGGTCATTTTATTGATGGGTATGTTCTCCCTGCTGATGATCCCACGTTGGTCACCTTCATCATGGCAGTCGAATATAACATCGAATCAGCTCATTGCATCGCTTCGAGCCCTGCAATGGCGGCAAATGCATGATGCTGAATTAAGTTATATGTTTTTAATTGACAATGAACAGCATGCCATGGGGGAGGTGGTGTTGGATCAAAAAGTATCTTGTCGATCCGTTTCATATCCCATTCATCAACCTAAATCATGGGATCATGACCAAGTGATTCAGCGTTATCAAGAGCCAGTTGTGGCAAAGCTACCTATTTGTTTTGATACACAAGGTCGTCCCTTGGGTGCGATAGCAGGATGCAATGGGCCTTGTTTAAGTGTGGTGGATACATCGCCGACCCATATTTGTATTTCAGCAGGAGGCGATATTCGTGCATGCCAGCCGTAAATCGATTGCAGGGATGATGCTGGTTGAAGTGGTATTGGCCTTGAGCTTAATGAGTGTATTGGTGTTGCTGCTAACGCAGTTTATCCTACCGACAGCACAACGTAGTCTGGATATAGAAAAACGGTGGACTGCTGTCCATGTTGCGCAATCATTGATGGATGAGATTTGGGGCGCTCGCTTTGATGAACACGCTCACGGTGAAGGACAGCAAGGTTGTTCAGTGGTGAAACATGCATCGATTCCACCATGTACTCCGCCGGCACAACTTGGAGCCGATCTGGACGAGCGAGCCAATGGAGTCGTGTTGCGAGATAGCTTTGATGATGTAGATGATTATGATGGTTTTGATCAGTCATTTCGACTACCGTATTCGACCCAGACTTATGCTCAACGGTATCCTGATATTCAATTTAAGGTGTCGGTGCAATATTCGACCAAGGTTGGCGTCGTCGCGTCATCGATGAAGCTTTATAAACTGATTCGGATTGATATTCAGGTGGCAGATGCGAAGCCTTTTTCGATAGAAGCGATTCGAGGTCACTACTGATGCGCCGGAATATGCTGGGTGTTACTTTGTTTGAATTGATGATGGTGTTGGTTATCTTGTCGATTGTTGGGTTTGGGTTTGCGAAGTTAGTCATTTTCGCCAGCACCCTATACCAACATCAAGTGACAACCCGCGCGGTGATGACGCAAGCTGGATTTGTGGGCGCACGCATGCGCGACAGTTTGCAGTTCGTCTTACCAGATAGTGTTGCAGTAAGGCGTGAGTCCGATCAACTGATTTGTTTAGATAGCATTGCATTGAATCATACAGGTTTGTATGCTCGCTGGGAAGGGAACAGCCAAGCGGTTGCTATTTTTATGCCCGCTTTGGAATCGGCGCAACCAATCAAATGGCCTCAAGCTGTTTTTTTTGAGGGGGCCGCCTCAAGAAAAACATTTCCCTACCGGCATTTTTCCTGGGTGCTGCAAGCAACTGAATCAGAATTGGTGTTAAAAAGCCCTGCTTCACTGGCTCCTATGAGCGCAATGGCAACCCATGGGCGTTTTTTTCTCGCGACGGACGTGCAAAGTTTTTGTTTAATTCCGAGCCCAAAGCACCATCAAAAAAGACCGTTTGCTGATTTATATGGATGCCGGAAACCTGTATTAAAGCAAAAAAATAATAGGCCGAGGCGAGTTAAATCCATCGTGAACAAATGTCATTTGCTGGCCAGTCATATTGTCGCGTCGTCATCAGCGACAACGAGAGGGAAGTTACAATCGGTTTTTGAGGTGGCATTCCCACCCTTTGTGGTGGAGCAAAAATCTAACCGAGACACCCAGACGGTGGTGTTAAACTTCAGTTTCTATACATCTTCTCCTATAGGTGATTTTCTGACTCGATTAAATCAACGAATACAGGTGGGTTATGAATGATAATCGCGGCCATATTTTATGGATGGTTTTGCTGGCGCTGGTTATATCATCTGTCATGGCCCTGCAAATGATGCGCATTGCGCAGCATAATGATGAGCAATTTGCGGTACAAGTTGCGGCCGTGCGGGCTGAGCTAGTAGCAAAATCTTATATAGATCGTACTTTAGTTGAGTTCAAGAGTCGTGAAAGAAAGTGCGCTACGGAGAATCGTCAACCATTATCGATAAAGCAACATGTGTCGAACAAGCATATTTTTTATCGATATTCTTGTGACATAGAGTTGTCAGCGTGTCGTCAAGGAAAACTCGCTCAGCAGCGTGCTGTACGTGTCTGGGTGGCAACAAAATGCGGACTTCGTTCTTGTCAAAACACGGGGTGTTTGAGAGCTACTAGCAGTAAAAGTACATACTTAACGTTAAACAAAGAGATTAAATGAATTTGTTATTCAATGAGACAATCTAAAAGTCAGCTGTTTTTAAAATTTTTCATATAAATATGAGAAATCGATTTATAGACTGCCAAATGTTGTCTAAAATAGAGGTATTTGATATAACAAGCACTTGATCGTAATCACTGGCCTTCTTATAGGCATTATCTTAATTTATTTATAGCAGGCGAGCTTCATGTTTAAAAAACTTCGTGGACTTTTTTCAAATGATTTGTCTATAGACTTAGGCACAGCCAATACCCTGATTTATGTCAGAGATGAAGGTATTGTTCTTAACGAGCCATCAGTGGTTGCCATTCGTGGGGAGCATGGAGTTGGCCAAAAATCAGTGGCTGCTGTTGGAACAGAAGCAAAGCAAATGTTGGGGCGAACGCCAGGTAATATTCAGGCGATACGCCCAATGAAAGACGGTGTGATTGCAGACTTTTATGTTACGGAAAGAATGTTGCAGCATTTTATCAAACAAGTACACAACAACACGTTGTTTCGTCCAAGCCCCCGCGTCTTAGTGTGTGTCCCAGTTGGCGCTACTCAAGTTGAGCGCAGAGCGATTCGTGAGTCTGCTTTAGGTGCAGGTGCGCGCGAGGTTTATTTGATTGAAGAGCCAATGGCAGCTGCGATTGGAGCAGCTTTGCCCGTTTCTGAAGCAACGGGCTCTATGGTCGTTGATATTGGTGGTGGTACCACAGAAGTGGCCATTATTTCACTCAACGGAGTGGTTTACTCCTCCTCAGTACGCATTGGTGGAGATCGCTTCGATGAAGGGATCATCAATTATGTTCGCCGTAACTATGGTAGCTTGATTGGTGAAGCGACCGCTGAGCGGATTAAGCATAAAATAGGCACGGCTTATCCCGGAGATGAAGTGAATGAAATCGAAGTTCGTGGGCGTAATCTTGCCGAAGGTGTACCACGTAGTTTTACTCTCAACAGCAATGAGATTCTTGAAGCACTACAAGAGCCGCTGTCTGGTATCGTTAGTGCCGTGATGGTTGCGTTAGAGCAGTCCCCTCCTGAATTGGCGTCGGATATTTCAGAACGGGGTATGGTGCTAACAGGGGGAGGTGCGTTGCTGAAAGATTTGGATCGCTTGCTAATGCAAGAAACTGGTATTCCTGTCGTGGTGGCAGAAGATCCACTGACATGCGTGGCTCGCGGTGGTGGCACTGCGCTTGAAATGATAGACATGCATGGCGGCGATTTATTTGCTGAAGAAATTTAATCATCGTGACTCTAAACGGTTGGTTATAACCTGTTATGAAATTGATTTTTGCTCGTGGTTTGTCTTTACAAGTCAGGCTCATTCTGGCAGTAATGTTTTCATTACTGCTTTTGGTCATGCGTCAAGAAATTGAACCGGCACGCCACTCCTTGTCAACTATGTTGAGTCCGTTACAATGTTTAGCTGATATACCCAGTCGTATGGTTAACTTTACGGGTAATTGGTTGTATAGCAAGCAGCAATTAGAACAGCAAAATCATGACTTGTTGTATCAACAGCTCATGATGAGTGAACGTTTACAGCGTTTCGAGCATATTCATCAAGAAAATTTGAGACTGCGATCTCTGTTGGGATCGCAGGCACGGATGGATGCGCGCAAAATTGTCACAGAAGTACGCAAGGTAGCCAGTGATCCCTTTCACCACTATATCGTATTGGACGTTGGTCAGCGAGATGGTGTTTATGAAGGACAAACGGTGATTGATGACAAAGGTATCGTAGGTCAGGTGATTCAAGTGAGCGCTTTAACCAGCCGAGTGCTGCTGATATCCGATGTTAATCATGCGATTCCTATTCGCGTTGCGCGCAACGACGTTCGCTCAATTGCTTATGGTAACGGTGAGATCGATGAGATTGAGTTGCGCAATTTACCTGTCAATACAGATATTGAAGAAGGTGACTTTTTGGTTTCATCCGGTCTGGGTGGGCGGTTTCCTGAAGGTCATCCCGTGGCTAGGGTCCATTTCGTAGAGCGTGACGCGCGTCAGCGCTATGCGGTGGTGAAAGCAAAACCGATTGCATCGTTGGATCGGGTGCGTTACGTGCTCTTATTATGGCCTGGAGCAGCACCGATGCTCCCATCGCCTGTTGTCTCCGACAATCCTAAGCCAGAGGAGAGTCTGTAAATGTTACAAAAAAAAAGCGGCGGTATGGTCGTTTGGTTTACCGTCGTATTTAGTCTGTTGCTTGAGATCATGCCGTTACCAACATGGATTGAATTTTTTAGACCCAGTTGGATATTAATTGTTATTTGTTATTGGGCCATGGCACTGCCGCATCGATTTGGCGTGTTAACGGCTTGTTTTTTAGGTATCATGCTGGATATTTTGCTGGGTGCGGCAATAGGTGGGCGTGGCTTGATTCTGGCCGTCATTGTCTATTTTACCTTGATTAATTATCAGCGCTTGCGCAATTTTCCAATCTGGCAGCAAGCTTTGTACATTTCCATCATGTCTGTTATTTATTACGTCACTCTATTTTGGATTCAATATGTTATTTCAAACGCCCAATTTAAACTTAGTTTGCTGTTACCTGCATTATCAAATATGTTAATTTGGCCATGGGCACATTGGTTTTTGCGTAAAATCAGACGAAGATTTAAGGTCAAATAATTGGTGAAAGCTTTATTTTTAATGTCTTCATCCCCAAGACGGGCGATGTTGCTCAATCAGCTTGGATTTAAGTTTGAACAAAGACATCCTGACATTGACGAGATACCTTTAGCAAGTGAACATCCGTCTTCTTATGTATTGCGCTTAGCCCAAGAAAAAGCTGCTGTTGGTTTAAAGATGACACAGACACCGAGTGTTTTTTTAGCAGCAGATACCATTGTGGTGAAGGGCGATGCCATTTATGAAAAACCTCAAGATGAAGCCGATTATATGAACATGTTGTCTGCGTTATCGGGCAGTCAGCATCAGGTACTGACTGCGGTAGCATTGATGGATGGTCAACACGTATCTGCAAAATTGATGCAAACAACCATCCAGTTCTGCGAGGTCACGCCGCAACAAATGAATCAGTATTGGCTAACGGGTGAGCCGAAAGATAAGGCGGGTGGTTATGCAATCCAAGGTGGAGGAGGCAATTTCATTCGCACCATCAAAGGAAGTTATTCCGCAGCAGTCGGGCTGCCTTTGGTCGAAACCCGTGAACTCCTTTGTGCATTTGGCGTGCATCCGCAATGATGAGTTTACGTACATTGCGTGATCACATGCTGAACTATATTGCGATGTTCTTGGTTACGGCTCTGGTGATGACTGCATTGCTACTAAGTGCACTCCGTGGATTTCTGTATAACCTCGATACTTTTCAGGGCTGGGTGAATGAATATATCTTTAGTGAGTTTGATATTGCGTTGGATTTTGGTCCAATTTCATCTGAATTTTATGCTGAAGGGATTCGATTAAATTTCCAAAACTTGCAAATCGCACC
>JADHND010000010.1 GCA_016779685.1 Shewanellaceae bacterium
TTGTATGAGTTTGGCCTTACTTTATATCAACCATCGTCTTAAGACTTAGGTCGCTTAGCTCCATACTTTGAACGTCCTTGACGGCGATCATTCACCCCAGCACAATCTAATGCGCCACGGACGATATGGTAACGGACACCAGGCAAATCTTTAACACGACCACCGCGGATTAAAATCACGCTGTGCTCTTGCAAGTTATGGCCTTCTCCGCCGATGTATGCTGTTCCTTCAAAACCATTGGTCAAGCGGACACGCGCAACTTTACGCAGGGCTGAGTTAGGTTTTTTAGGTGTCGTGGTGTAAACACGTGTGCAAACACCTCTTTTTTGTGGACACGCAGACAACGCTGGCACATTGGTCTTAATGACTTTAGGCTTACGTGGCTTACGTACCAACTGATTTACAGTCGCCATTGATAGCTCCTAGTTGGTTACATATTAATCTTAAAAAGATGAAAATAACACCAATTTAATGGATTTGCGAATTTTAGGGGGCATTAAGCCAACTGTCAAGAAGAAGCCAACTTATATCGCATTTTATGTTAAAATTCTAGCAAAAAACAGGGTTTATTCACAATTTGCGTTTTTTCATCTAGGTTATCAAGGTGGTTTGGCATAATACCCAAACCACCTTGTGGTTCAACTCGCTTTATTCATCCGTTGAGGTTGCATTGAGCAAATCAGCTAAACTTTGCTCCGCAGTTTGTGTGACCGTTGCTGCATCATCAGCGATCTCATCCGGAGTCATGGTGCGATTTCTCTGAATATGTCGAGCGTAGCCGGTACCAGCTGGTATGAGACGACCTACAATGACATTTTCTTTTAAGCCACGTAGATTATCAACTTTCCCAGCAACGGCAGCTTCAGTTAACACCCGCGTTGTTTCTTGGAACGATGCCGCCGAAATAAAGGATTCCGTTGCCAGTGAGGCTTTGGTGATACCCATTAATTCAACTTCATAACCAATCAACGGCTTATTCTGCTGCTCACGCTCGCGGTTAGCGACCTTCACTCTCGACACTTCAACCTGCTCTCCAACAAGAAAATCAGATTCGTGAGCTTCAGTGATGGTACATTTTCTCAGCATTTGTCTAATGATCACTTCAATATGCTTGTCGTTGATTTTTACACCTTGCAAGCGATAAACATCTTGAACTTCATTAATAATGTACTGCGCAACGTTGTGAATACCACGAAGACGTAAAATATCATGCGCGGCTTCTGGACCGTCTGCAATTACTTCACCTTTTTCAACTCGCTCACCTTCAAAGATATTCAAGTTACGCCACTTCGGAATCATCTCTTCATAGGCATCACCCTGCTGTGGAGTAATCATGAGGCGGCGCTTACCTTTGGTTTCACGACCAAAGGATACATTACCTGAGATTTCTGCCAAAATAGCAGATTCCTTCGGACGACGCGCTTCAAATAAGTCGGCCACGCGTGGTAGACCACCCGTAATATCGCGAGTTTTAGATGATTCTTGCGGAATACGGGCAATCGCATCACCGACATTGATCTGTGAACCATCTTCTAGGTTAACGATAGCTTGACTAGACAGAAAGTATTGCGCAGGCACATCTGTACCAGCAATAAAAACATCTTGGCCTTGCTCGTCAACCAGTTTCACCATTGGTCGCAATTCTTTACCAACTGAGCTACGCTGCGTAGGATCAAGAATCACAATTGAAGACAAGCCAGTGACGTCATCTGTTTGGCGACTCATGGTCACACCTTCAATGAGATCTACAAACTTAATCTGACCAGCAACTTCGGTGATGATGGGGTGCGTATGTGGGTCCCAATTCGCAATAATTTGACCAGCCTTGACGGAGCCGCCTTCCTTAACTTCTAAGACAGTACCATAAGGCACTTTATAACGCTCTTTCTCACGCCCAAGATCATCGATAATCGTCAACTCAGACGAACGCGATACAATCACAAGCTTATCTTCGCTGTTACAGACATATTTAGCATTTTGCAGATTTAGCTTACCGGCATGCTTAGCTTGAACATTGTTTTCAGCTGAAGCTCTAGAAGCCGCACCACCAATGTGGAATGTCCGCATCGTTAGCTGCGTTCCTGGTTCACCAATTGACTGTGCTGCAATGACACCAATGGCTTCACCCATGTTGATCAAGTGACCACGCGCTAAATCGCGCCCATAACACTTAGTACAGACACCGAAATCAGTCTGACAGGTAATAACCGAACGAACCTTAACTTCATCTACAGAATGCTCTTCTAGCTTATCACACCATAGCTCATCCAATAAAGTATCTGCTGGAACCAACACATCATCGGTTCCAGGTTGAATGACGTCATTTACCGTCACACGACCTAAAACACGTTCTCGCAGCGCTTCAACCACATCACCACCTTCAATAAGCGGCTTAACAGTCAAACCTTCCGTTGTTCCACAATCTTCCTCGATGGTCACCAAATCCTGAGCAACGTCAACCAAACGTCTCGTTAGATAACCTGAGTTCGCTGTTTTGAGGGCCGTATCCGCCAAACCTTTACGAGCACCGTGCGTCGAGATAAAGTATTGTAAGACGTTCAAACCTTCTCTAAAGTTAGCGACAATTGGCGTTTCAATAATGGAACCATCTGGTTTCGCCATCAAACCACGCATACCTGCAAGCTGGCGGATCTGGGCGGCACTACCACGAGCACCGGAATCAGCCATCATATAAATGCTGTTAAATGAGCTTTGCTCTTCGGTTTCACCATCTCGGTTGACAACAACGTCTTTCGATAGATTGGCCATCATTGCTTTCGATACTTTTTCATTGGCACTTGCCCAAATATCGATCACTTTATTGTACCTTTCACCAGCCGTCACTAAACCAGATTGGAACTGATCTGAAATTTCAGCGACTTCTGCTTCGGCGCCCTTAATGATGTCTTTCTTTTCTGCTGGGATCTCCATATCGTTGATCCCAACTGATGCGCCCGATACGGTCGCATAATGGAAACCTGTGTACATCAGCTGATCAGCAAAAACAACCGTTTCTTTCAGACCAAGTTGGCGATAGCAAGCATTCAATAATTTTGAAATCTGCTTCTTACCCATGTCTTGGTTAACCAAATCAAAAGATAAGCCTTGTGGCACAATCTGGAACAAGATAGCTCGACCAATGGTGGTATCCACGACTCGCGTCGAACGGGTTTTAGAGCCGTCAGCTTCTACTTCATATTCTTCAATGCGCACTTTTACTCGGGCATGAACTTCAGCTGCCTCTGTACGATAGGCTTTCTCTGCTTCCTCAATAGAAGCCAACAACATCCCTTCGCCTCGACCATTGATACAAGAGCGTGAAATGTAATAAAGCCCCAGTACAACGTCCTGAGATGGGACAATAATAGGATCACCACTGGCAGGAGAAAGAATATTGTTGGTTGACATCATCAACGACCGCGCTTCCAGCTGAGCTTCAAAAGTCAACGGAACATGGACTGCCATTTGGTCGCCATCAAAGTCAGCGTTATACGCAGCACAGACCAATGGATGTAGTTGAATGGCCTTACCTTCAATCAGAACGGGCTCAAAAGCCTGAATACCTAATCTATGTAGGGTTGGCGCACGGTTTAGTAGCACAGGATGCTCTCTAATCACGTCATCGAGCACATCCCAAACTTCGGCAGCTTCACGTTCAACCATTTTTTTAGCGGCTTTAATTGTTGTGGCGTAGCCACGTGATTCAAGCTTCCCGTAAATGAAAGGTTTGAACAGTTCCAAAGCCATTTTTTTCGGCAAACCGCATTGATGTAATTTCAAAGTCGGCCCGACCGTAATAACAGAACGACCCGAGTAGTCAACACGCTTTCCGAGTAGATTTTGCCGGAAACGACCTTGTTTTCCTTTGATCATATCAGCTAATGACTTCAATGGACGCTTATTGGAGCCTGTTATCGCTCGCCCACGGCGACCGTTATCAAGCAACGCATCCACTGATTCTTGCAACATACGCTTCTCATTGCGAACAATGATATCAGGTGCGATCAGTTCGAGTAACCGTTTCAGACGGTTATTACGGTTGATCACCCTCCGGTATAAATCATTTAAATCTGACGTTGCAAAACGGCCACCATCGAGTGGAACCAATGGGCGAAGATCAGGCGGCAGCACAGGCAGAACAGGTAAAATCATCCACTCAGGCTTGTTACCTGATTGGTAGAAAGCCTCCATTATCTTAAGACGCTTCGTGATTTTACGACGCTTAGTTTCTGAATTAATGCTGGGTAATTCTTCTCGCATCAAATTAATTTCTTTTTCAAGGTCAATTTGACGCAACAAAGCTAGAACTGCTTCTGCACCCATTTTGGCTTCAAATTCATCACCAAATTCCTCTAGTGCCTCTAAATACATCTCTTCAGTCAACAGCTGGCCTCTTTCAAGGCTAGTCATCCCTGGCTCTATAACGACAAACGATTCAAAGTAGAGAATACGCTCTATATCACGCAACGTCACATCTAGCAACAAACCAATACGAGAAGGTAATGATTTCAAGAACCAAATATGCGCAACAGGGCTGGCTAAATCAATATGCCCCATTCTCTCACGGCGAACTTTCGATTGAGTTACCTCTACGCCACACTTTTCACAGATAACGCCACGGTGTTTTAATCGCTTATACTTACCACATAAACACTCATAGTCTTTAACAGGCCCGAAGATTCGAGCACAAAACAAACCATCACGCTCTGGTTTAAAAGTACGGTAGTTAATCGTTTCAGGCTTCTTAACCTCACCAAACGACCAAGACCAAATAAGCTCAGGCGAAGCCAACCCAATTTTGATGGCATCGAACTCCTGAGTTTTATTTTGCTGTTTTAAAAACTTTAGTAAGTCTTTCACGCTACTCTCCTAGAGAAGTTAATATCTTCTCGATTCTCAAAATTCATTTCAAACATCTGCCTTTAGCCTCGCAAGCTTACGCTTCGCCTATTTCTGCCAATTCAATGTTAATCCCCAAGGAGCGGATTTCTTTTAACAACACATTGAATGACTCAGGAATACCGGGCTTCATTTGATGATCACCATCGACGATATTCTTGTACATAGACGTACGGCCATTCACATCATCCGATTTAACCGTCAACATTTCTTGCAGCGTATAAGCAGCGCCATAAGCCTCAAGTGCCCATACTTCCATTTCACCAAAGCGCTGACCACCAAATTGAGCTTTACCACCTAATGGTTGCTGGGTTACTAAACTGTACGAACCTGTAGAACGCGCGTGCATTTTGTCATCGACTAGGTGATTAAGTTTAAGCATATACAAATACCCAACTGTCACCGAGCGCTCAAACTGACGACCCGTTCGACCATCATATAAAGACAATTGACCAGACGTTGGTAGATCTGCCAACTCAAGCATCTCTTTAATTTCAGCTTCTTTAGCGCCATCAAATGCGGGGGTTGCTGTTGGTAAGCCATCACGTAAATTGTCTGCTAAGCGCATCACTTCTGAATCTGTTAATTCATCAATATCCACTTTCTGCTTGATCATATGACCTAGGCTATAAACCTGTTTCAAATAATCACGAACTTTAGCTAGGTCACGCTGAAGCTCTAACATGTCATTGATCTTATTACCGATACCCTTTGCAGCAGCGCCCAAATGAACCTCAAGAACCTGACCGATGTTCATCCGCGATGGAACACCTAATGGATTCAAAACGATATCGACAGGGTTGCCTTGCTCATCGTACGGCATGTCTTCAACCGGAACAATCGTAGAGATAACACCTTTGTTACCGTGTCGACCCGCCATCTTATCACCAGGCTGTAGACGACGCTTAAGAGCTAGGTACACTTTTACAATTTTTAAAACGCCAGGGGCTAAGTCATCACCTTGAGTAATCTTACGGCGCTTTTCGTCAGCTTTTTTCTTGAACTGAGTTCGAAGCTCTTCATATTGAAGTGATAATTGCTCTAATTCAACTTGCTGCGCTTCATCCTGGAATGTTTGCTCAAACCATTGGTAAGGCGGTAATGCTTGAATTTTTTCTTCTGAGAATCCTTGTTGACGAAGTAATTGCTGAACGCGATGAAAAATTCCAGCTTCTAGTATCTTGAACTCTTCATCTAAGTCTTTTTGAACTTCAGCTAACTGCATCTCTTCAACTTCAAGCGCACGCTTGTCTTTTTCAACGCCATCACGTGTGAACACTTGAACGTCGATAACCGTACCTGTAACTGAGTTGGGGACGCGCAAGGAACTGTCCTTAACATCTGACGCCTTTTCACCGAAGATAGCTCGTAACAATTTTTCTTCAGGTGTTAACTGGGTTTCCCCTTTAGGCGTAACTTTACCCACGAGGATATCGCCACCCTTCACTTCGGCGCCAATGTAAACAATACCAGACTCATCAAGTTTGCCGAGTGCAGATTCACCGACATTCGGGATATCTGGAGATATTTCTTCAGGACCGAGCTTCGTATCCCGAGCAATACATGTCAGCTCTTGAATATGAATAGTTGTAAATCGGTCTTCCTGAACAACTCGTTCAGAAATGAGAATAGAATCTTCAAAGTTATATCCATTCCACGGCATAAATGCAATACGCATGTTTTGACCGAGGGCAAGTTCTCCCAAATCAGTAGATGGGCCATCAGCCAGCACATCACCTTTCACAACTGGTTCGCCTTTAGCACAGCAAGGACGTTGATTAATACACGTGTTCTGATTAGATCTTGTGTATTTTGTTAAGTTATAAATATCAATACCAGCTTCGCCAGGTATTAATTCTGAATCGGCAACTTTAATAACAATTCTGCTTGCATCGACATACTCAACAAAACCGCCGCGCTTGGCAACAACTGTGACGCCTGAGTCAACAGCAACCTTACGTTCGATACCGGTTCCAACCAAGGGCTTATCTGCTTTCAAGGTCGGTACAGCTTGACGTTGCATGTTTGAGCCCATCAAAGCTCGGTTAGCATCATCATGCTCTAAGAATGGAATAAGTGAAGCCGCTACAGAGATAATCTGCTGGGGGGAGATATCCATATATTGAATATCTTCGGCTCGCTTAAACATGGTGTCATTGTTATAGCGACATGGAATTAAATCATCTATCAAATTTCCAGCTTCATCAATATTGGCATTGGCCTGCGCAATAAAATACTTACCTTCTTCAATAGCCGATAAATAATCAACCTGATCCGTTGTTTTTCCTTCTATAACGCGACGATATGGCGTTTCTAGAAAACCAAAACCATTGGTACGAGAGTAGGAAGACAAAGAATTAATCAAACCAATGTTAGGTCCTTCAGGCGTCTCAATTGGACACAGGCGACCATAATGGGTCGGGTGCACATCTCGAACCTCAAACCCGGCGCGTTCGCGGGTTAATCCACCCGGACCTAACGCAGAAATTCGACGCTTATGCGTGACTTCTGACAAGGGATTATTTTGATCCATAAACTGAGAGAGCTGGCTAGAGCCAAAAAACTCTTTAATGGCGGCAGAAATAGGTTTAGAGTTAATGAGATCCTGAGGCATTAAGTTATCAAAGTCACCAAGATTTAAGCGCTCACGCACCGCTCTTTCTACGCGGACTAAACCAACGCGGAACTGATTCTCTGCCATTTCGCCAACACTACGTATACGACGGTTGCCTAAGTGGTCAATATCATCGACATCATCTTTACCATTACGAATATCAATAATTTTTTTAATTACGGCCACAATATCTTCTTTAGATAATGTGCCTGTTCCCATATCATCTTCGAGCCCTAAACGACGATTAAATTTCATACGGCCAACCGTAGATAAGTCGTAACGTTCGTCAGAAAAAAACAGGCTGTCAAACAGTGCTTCAGCAGCATCTTTTGTCGGTGGCTCGCCTGGGCGCATCATCCGATAGATTTCAACCAAAGCCTCTAGTCGACTGGTCGTACTGTCTGAGCGAAGGGTATCAGATATATAGGCGCCATGATCCAAATCATTGATAAACAAAACATCAAATGATTTTATGCCTGCTTGGGACAACTGAGCAATATCGTCAAGTGTTAATGCATGGTTTGCTTGAACTAAAATTTCACCTGTATTCTTATCGATATAGTCTTGAGCTGATACCTTGCCTTCAATGTATTCTAGTGGGACTTCTAATTCAGTAACCAATGATTTTTCAAACTGTCTAATATGGCGTGCGGTAATTCGCTTACCCGCTTCAACAATGACATCACCTGCTTTATTTTTAATATCGAAAATCAGCGTTTCACCACGTAAGCGCTCAGGTATAACTGCCATCTGCATCTTGTTGCGCTTAATGCTAAACGTGGTTGTTTCAAAAAACAAATCCAAGATATCTTGAGATGTAAAGTCTAAGGCCTTTAACAAAATAGTTACAGCTAATTTACGACGTCTATCAATACGAGTGTACAGCAAATCTTTAGGATCAAATTCAAAATCGAGCCAAGAGCCGCGATAAGGAATAACCCTTGCATTGTAGAGTACTTTACCGGAGGAATGGGTCTTCCCGCGGTCATGATCAAAAAAGACGCCTGGTGAACGATGCAACTGAGACACAACAACACGCTCGGTACCATTGATAACAAACGTACCATTTTCGGTCATTAAGGGCATATCACCCATGTAAACTTCTTGCTCTTTAACGTCTTTAATCGTCCCCGGCGTGGCTTCTTTATCAAAGATAACCAATCTAAGCTTCACGCGCAATGGAGCGGAGAAAGTGACGCCACGAATTTGACATTCCTTCACATCAAATTCAGGTTCACCCAGCTTATAGCTCACGTATTGCAGCTGAGAAGAACCAGAGAAACTTTTAATTGGGAAAACGCTACGAAAAGCGGCTTCTAGACCATGCTCAGCGTTAGTATCTTTTTGAATAAACTTGTCAAAAGAGTCAAGTTGAATGGACAGCAAATACGGTATATCGAGTACTTGTTGCCGTTTACCAAAATGTTTTCGAATACGTTTTTTTTCAGAAAATGAGTAATCCATGTGAAGATTTCCTCTACAAAACAAATGATTAAACCATACCATTCAAACTGAACGGAACCTAATATCCCAAACCGTTACTTAACAGTACCTAACCAATAATCTCTGCTAGGAACTTCAATATCTCAAAAACAAACGGTGCATAACTTACAGCGCAAAAAGGCTGATGATTAAAAAACCATCAGCCTTTGCCTAAAAGCTAGTTAGGCAAATAATTCAAACGAATGAAATTTATTTAATTTCAACCGTTGCGCCTGCTTCCTCAAACGTCTTCTTCAACTCTTCAGCTTCTTCTTTAGAAACAGCTTGTTTAATTGGCGCTGGTGCAGACTCAACTAAAGTTTTTGCTTCTTTAAGACCTAAACCAGTAGCAGCACGGACTGCTTTAATGACAGCAATCTTGTTACCGCCAGCGTTAGCTAAGATTGCATCAAATTCTGTTTTTTCTTCAACAGCTGCTGCTTCTCCGCCACCCGCTACAACAGCTGCTGCTGCTGAAACACCGAATTTTTCTTCCATTGCACTGACCAACTCAACAACTTGAGTTACTGACATTTCTGCCACTGCATCTAAAATCTGTTCATTTGTAATAGACATATCTACTCTCTTTTATCTTGACAAAATATATATATAAAAAACTAATAATTCAACTAAGCCGAAGCTTTTTGATCACCAACGGCAGCTAATGTACGCACAAGCTTACCAGCCGAGGCTTCTTTCATGGTCATCATTAATTGCGCGATTGCCTCATCATAAGTAGGCAACTTAGCAAGAAAACCGGGATCTGTCTGAGTGCCTTCAAAAGCAGCAACTTTAACAGAAAAAGCTTCTTGTTTTTTTTCAAACGCCGTTAAGATACGGGCAGCAGCACCTGGGTGCTCGTTTGAAAAAGCCAATAATGATGGCCCGACAAAAGACTCTACTATACACTCATAGTCAGTGCCTGCTAGCGCACGACGTGCTAGCGTGTTACGAACGACTCTAAGGTAAACACCGGCTTCGCGAGCCTGTTTTCTTAAATCGTTCATCGCACCAACGGTCACGCCTCTTGAATCAGCGACGACTGCAGATAGAGCACCTTTGGCGGCTTCGTTGACTTCAGCTACAATGGCTTTTTTGTCTTGAAGATTTAATGCCATTTGGTTTCTCCTGGACTTTGTTGTAGGTTAAACCTACTTGACACAACAAGCTTAGCCAATAACTAAGCTACCTTAATCCGGCGAAGATCCAGTAACAAATTACTTGAGCTCTTACACCATCTACGTAGGATATTAAGTTAGTTAAATAACACCTACGGTCTTTGATGGGAACGGTATGTCCCAATCAAACGTAGTTGTCCTGCCTTGGCAGAACAACAAAAATTTTAGCTATCGATCGTCAAAGAAGCTTGATCAATTTTCAAACCAGGACCCATCGTCGTCGATAAGCTGACTGACTTGATATAGTGCCCTTTAGATGAAGCTGGCTTGATTTTCTTCAATGCAACAATCAGAGCTTCAAGGTTCTGCTTAATAGCTTGATCGTCAAAATCAACCTTACCTATGCTCGCATGAATAATACCGTTCTTGTCATTTCTATAACGAACCTGACCTGCTTTGGCATTTTTTACAGCTTCAGCAACATTAGGAGTGACCGTACCCGTTTTAGGGTTAGGCATTAAACCTTTTGGCCCAAGCACTTGA
This sequence comes from Shewanellaceae bacterium, assembly GCA_016779685.1. GTDB lineage: Bacteria > Pseudomonadota > Gammaproteobacteria > Enterobacterales > Shewanellaceae > UBA2521. Next base: position 10,657 of record JADHND010000010.1, read on the forward strand.
CCAAGTTGACCTACAATACGCATCGCATCTGGTGAGGCGATAACAACATCAAAGTTCATCTCACCTTGTTTTATCTGAGCTGCTAGATCTTCCATACCAACAACTTCGGCACCTGCTGCGGTTGCGGCTTCAGCGTTTTCACCCTGAGCAAAAACAGCAACACGAACACTGCGACCAGTACCGTGTGGTAGGACAACAGCACCACGAACATTTTGATCAGATTTTCTAGGGTCAACACCAAGATTAACTGACGCATCGACACTTTCTAAAAACTTAGCTGATGCTAATTTTTTCAATGAAGCAACGGCCTCGTTGATGTCATATGTTTTGGTGGCGTCCACATTTTCACGAACCGAACGCATACGTTTTGAAAGCTTTGCCATCTTATTAGTCCTCTACCACTAAGCCCATAGAACAAGCCGTGCCTTCGACACAGCGCATCATTGCTTCAATATCTGCACCTGTCATATCAGGCATTTTTGTTTCCGCGATTTCACGAAGTTGAACGCGGGTAATCGTACCAACTTTTTCTGTGTTGGGACGACCTGAGCCAGATTTAAGACCACACACTTTTTTCAATAAGAATGATGCAGGCGGAGTTTTGGTTTCAAACGTGAACGAACGATCGGTATAAACTGTGATGACCACTGGAATCGGCATACCTTTATCGAACTTGTCAGTACGCGCATTGAATGCTTTACAAAATTCCATGATGTTAACACCATGCTGACCTAATGCAGGACCAACCGGTGGACTTGGATTAGCTGCACCGGCAGCAACCTGTAATTTGATATAGGCTTTTACTTTTTTAGCCATTTCTATTTCCTCAATTTGGGTTCAGGCGCCTCGTTAGGCTCCCCTATTTTTACCTATTTTACATTAACTTGCCAGTGTTGTCACTGACCTGCAATCACTCAGTTTTTTCGACTTGGGAAAAGTCTAATTCAACAGGCGTGGCTCGACCAAAAATAGTGACCGCAACCTTAAGGCTGCTCTTGTCATAATCAATGTCTTCAACCATACCGTTGAAATCTTTAAATGGCCCTTCTTTAACTCGAACCATCTCGCCCGCTTCAAAAAGAACGCTAGAGCGAGGCGTACCATCATTATCACGCAATCGCTGTAAAATGATGTCTGCTTCTTTGTCGGATATAGGTGTTGGGCGCTCTGATGTACCCCCAATAAAGCCAAGTACCCGCGGAATATTGCGAACCAAATGCCAGCTGGCATCGTTCATTTCCATTTGCACAAGTACATATCCCGGAAAAAATTTCTTTTCAGTTTTACGTTTCTGTCCCGATTTAAGCTCAATCACTTCTTCAGCAGGAACCAGCACTTCACCAAATGCATCTTCCATTTCGCGGATCTTGATGTACTCACGGAGCACCTTGGCGACTTTTGCCTCATGCCCTGAAAAAGCTTGGACAATATACCATTTCTTTTTGACTTCGCTCATAAATCTTACCTATATGCCTAATATATAATTAACGAATAGAAGCAGCAATGAATCAACACCCCATAGAATAACACCAAAAATGCAAGACACCGCAAACACGACGAGGGTTGTGTTCGTCGCTTCTTGACGAGATGGCCAAATCACTTTTTTCACTTCTGTCTTGGCGTCATACGCAAATGCGATAAACTGTCTTCCTTTATCTGTGCGTAGCGCTAACCACAAACTACAGCCAAAGCAAGCAACCACGGCTATCACACGATACAAAACCCATATATCGCTGAAAAATTGATTGCCACCTACGGCCACTGCTGTCACAACAAAAGCAGCCATCCATTTGAACTTATCTAGGTTTCCTGTGTTATTCTCAACTTCACTATTTGCTGTCATGGTATTTTCTCACGTATAGGCATACTAAAGCGTCGCAAACGCATGTATATTTTCTTGGATTACGCTTGTCATGGACGTAAGCATTTTAAACTAAACGGTTAATTTTATAAGGAACAGAGACATATAACAAGTGTTATTTTTTGTTTTTTGGGGTAAAAGTGAGATTTTAGGCTAGATTATGGTGCTGATAGGCAGATTCGAACTGCCGACCTCACCCTTACCAAGGGTGTGCTCTACCAACTGAGCTATATCAGCTAAAGATTTGTTTATTTTGGAGCGAGCAGCGGGAGTCGAACCCGCATCATCAGCTTGGAAGGCTGAGGTAATAGCCATTATACGATGCTCGCTTAATGGTGGAGGGGGAAGGATTTGAACCTTCGAAGGCGGAGCCGTCAGATTTACAGTCTGATCCCTTTGACCACTCGGGAACCCCTCCATTGTTATGGTGCCGACTGCCGGAATCGAACTGGCGACCTACTGATTACAAGTCAGTTGCTCTACCTACTGAGCTAAGTCGGCACTAAACGCCGTGGATAATATGGAATTGTGGCTAATTGTGCAAGCTTTTTCAGTTTTTTTTTTAAAAAAAACGGTCAAATGATTATTAATTAAGCAGGCAGTTGGCATTTTGTAGTTGGTTAAGCACTTTGGTCCGATTCTTGTTATATTTAAGAACTTCGTGTATCTTGTGTTTTCGATCGTATTTGACTGTATATAGAGATTTATTATGGCAATGATGCCTAACTTCACAGCCTTAAGCCGCGAGCAATGGAGCTGGAATAAAAAACATCTGTCACTTAGTTTATCACCGCATGATTTAAGTAGAATACAGGGTATCAATGAAAAGCTTTCTTTCCAAGAAGTTCGAGAAATTTACCTGCCAGTTTTAACATCGCTTATGCCATATCACACGGATAAGCAGCCTTTTATTATTGGCATTTGTGGCAGTGTAGCTGTTGGAAAAACAACAACAGCGCGTCTCATTAAAATTCTCTTAGAAAGATTGTTTTTTGATAAAAAAATTAGTTATTTATCTACTGATAGCTTCTTACAACCTTTGTCGATGTTAAAGAGCAAGCAAATGCTACATCGAAAAGGATTTCCTGAAAGCTATCAATGGTCTGATTTACTTAACTTCCTTGCACAAATTAAGGCAAAGAAACCTCACGTCCGTACTCCTATTTACTCACATGAGCAGTATGATATTCTCCATGATCAATTCCAATGCTTTGATCAACCAGATATTTTAATCATTGAAGGGTTAAATATTCTCCAGCAAACGCCCAATGCAACTGAGCATATACAAGATTATTTAGATTTTTCAATTTTTATTGATGCTCATCCAGCACGGATAAAACAGTGGTATATTGATCGATTCCTCTATTTTAAACAGCATATTTTTATTAATCCATCTAATTATTTTCACAGTTATGCGGATTTATCTACGGAGGCAGCCATTCGCACAGCGACTGAAATCTGGGACGAAGTCAATGGATTGAATTTAACCCAGCACATTTTACCGACGCGGGCTCATGCCGACATCGTCCTGAGTAAAGGGGCTGACCATTTCGTTCATCAAATTATGTTCAGAGACAAGCCTTAGACTCACGGCATGGTTAAAGCGAACTCGCTGGCCATCCCTCTGCGCTAATATGAGATATCCTTTATGGTCGATACCATCATGTCGACCAACATAGGTTTTCAAACCATCATAGATGCATACTTGCTTTTGATAGTACAGATCAAATAATTGCCAACGCTGTTGAAAAGAAGCAAATCCATGCCCCTCATAAGATATCAAGGCCGCTTGAATGGCATGCCAAAGCGCAATGACCAGACGACTTTTAAAATCGGGCAGATGGGCTTTATCAGCAAGATCTGCAAAAGAAGATTGAGATAACGGCTGTGAATGAATTAAATTCAAACCTACACCAATTATTAACGTCGTTCCTCCATGGCTTTGGTCGTGATTGCTCTCAATCAAAATGCCTGCTAATTTTTTAGATTGCCGATACACATCGTTTGGCCATTTCAGAGCAACATCCTTGATACCTAAACTTTTTAAACAATCGGCGATTGCAATCCCTACAACCAGACTCAAGCCAGACATATCGCCAAAACCATTTGCTAAGCGGTGAATCAAGGAAAAACAGACACTGCGACCATAGGCAGCTATCCATGTTTTTCCTTGTCGTCCTCGACCCTGTGTTTGATGCTCTGCAATACACAGATCACCCGCTTGCAGTTGCGATTGATTTTTCAATAAAAAATGATTGGTAGAATCGACTGATTGAAAATAAAAAATGCGACAAGGCAAACGCTGCTCTAACTGTCTCTTATCTATCAAGTACAAAGGTGTGGCAAAAAACACCTGACCACCGTCAATGGCTACGTTAACACCGACTCCTTGCAGCCACTCGATTGTCTTCAAAATTTGCTTGATCTCAACCTTCAATTCAACAGCCATCGTGCGTAGGTCTCGCTGCGGCATTTGCAGCAGACGAATAATAAACTGAGATTCCAATTGATCAGTTACAGACATCATGAATGGTCCATTCGGACTGCTGGGCATAAAACCGAACCTCCGGATCCAATTGAATTGAAAATTTTTTCCAAGCCATTTGTTGAATTAAGCGCACTAATTGCATTAAATCTTGCGAACAACCATCTCCTAAATTAACTAAAACCAGCGCTTGCTTATCATAGACTTGGATGCGACCAATCGTTTTCTGCTTAAATTGACAAGCTTCGATAATCCAGCCAGCTGCGACTTTACAAGTCTCGTGGTCATTTGGATAGCACGGTATCTCTGGAAAATTTTGTTGTATTTTTTTAAGATGAGATTTGGAAATAATCGGGTTTTTAAAGAAACTACCCGCATTGCCTAATGCTGTAACATCCGGTAGTTTTTGCCGGCGAATAGCGCCAACGTGATGATAAATTTCCCACGGGTCTGAGCTCGAAACCAGATGTTTTAAAGTGCCATAAGTTAAATTAGGACGCCACTTTTTAGGCAACTTTAAAGTGACGGATTCAATGAAGGTTTGATTTTTTAAATCGTGTTTAAAAACAGAATCTCGATAGCCAAACCGACAAGCCTGCTGGTCAAGTGTAGACCTTGCGCCTGAGGTTAAATCAACATAAGTCACAGATTTGCAAAATTGAGATAAATCAACTCCATAAGCGCCTATATTCTGAACAGGCGCAGCACCAACTGTGCCTGGTATGAATGCAAGGTTTTCCAAACCAGCAATACCCTGCGTCAAGGTCCAAACCACAAAATCATGCCATATTTCACCACTCGCGACCGTCACTAAATAAGCATCCTGAGTCTCAATAACTTGCTTCCCTTTCAGCTCATTTTTTAAAATATGACCAGTGTAGTCGCCAGTAAAGACAATGTTGCTCCCTGAGCCCAGCACCATGGGAGCGTCTAATCCATCTTGAATACAAGCTTCTAAAGCTGATAGCCTGCTGATGACATAAAGCCGTGTGGCATGATGATTAAAACCAAAAGTATGAAGCTTGCTTAGGCTGTGGTGAATAAATGTTTTTTGTTCCATACAACGCTAAAACGATTCTGATTTTCTAGCGCGAGCCAGCAATATCCGAGCAACTTCTCGAACGGGCTGGCTGTGATACAAGACCTGGTAGACTTGTTCAACGATAGGCATTTCAACTGCGTGTCGCGAAGCTAGTGCAAAGACTTCTTGCGCATTTCGATGCCCTTCCACAACTTGGCCAATAACAAATTGAGCTTCAGACATAGGGATGCCTTGACCTATTGCAAAGCCATAACGACGATTACGTGATTGATTGTCAGTACATGTCAGCACTAAGTCTCCTAGTCCACTCATACCCATAAAGGTTTGCGGCTTAGCACCTAGTGCAACCCCGAGTCTTTGCATCTCATTTAAGCCACGAGTAATTAAAGCGGTTCGTGCATTTGCACCATAGCCCAGCCCATCAGAAATTCCGGCTGCAATCGCAATGACATTTTTGACGGCACCGCCTAGCTGCATGCCAATAAAATCTTCGTTAATATAGGCACGCAAATTACGTCCATTGTGCATTAGATCTGCCATTTCTCGTGCAAAATCAGCATGGGTTGCCGCAACCGCAATTGCGGTTGGAAGCCCTTGTGCTAACTCTTTTGCAAAAGTTGGCCCAGAAAGCAAAGC
>JADHND010000011.1 GCA_016779685.1 Shewanellaceae bacterium
GACATCACTGAAATTATCATCGATGATCCTAAAATATATCAAGAAGCAAAGGATTACATGACCTTAGTGCGTCCTGATTTCGTGCAACGGGTGAAGCTCTATGAAGCTGAAGTCCCTTTGTTCACCCACTTTCAGATTGAAACCCAGATTGAAACTGCCTTTCAACGCGTGGTTGATTTGCCTTCCGGTGGCTCGATCGTCATTGATCCAACTGAAGCACTGACGTCAATTGACATCAACTCAGCCAAAGCGACTAAGGGCAACGACATTGAAGAAACCGCCCTTAATACCAATCTTGAAGCGGCTGATGAAATCGCACGGCAATTGCGGTTACGTGACCTAGGTGGTTTGGTCGTGATCGATTTTATTGACATGAATTCCAATCGCAATCAACGCGAAGTTGAAGAGCGCTTGCACCAAGCCGTCTACCAGGATCGGGCGCGCATTCAACTTAGTCGCATTTCACGATTCGGACTCCTGGAGCTATCTCGACAACGCTTACGGTCATCACTGGTTGAGTCATCAGCCGACTTATGTCCTCGCTGTAATGGTAAAGGCACCATCAGAGGTGTTGAATCTCTAGCACTTTCAATCTTACGACTGATGGAAGAAGAAGCCATCAAAACCAACACCACTCAGATTGATGCGATTGTCCCTGTGGATGTTGCAACCTACTTACTCAATGAAAAACGCAAAGCCATCCGAATTACCGAACAACGCCATCATGTAGAAATTTTAATTATTCCCAACCAACATATGTTGACACCGGACTACCAAGTGATCCGGCATAAAAATGATGCCACAGCAAAAGAAGTCAGCTACAGCAAGATCGCTAATCCAGAGCAACCTCAGTATACACCACGAAAGCGCACCAAAACCACAGCGGGGCAGCCTGCAATAGATAGCATGCCAGGCAATACATTGAGCCTTAAATCACCGTTGCGAAAGTTGTTAAGTAGTGCTGTCCGTTGGTTTACCAACCTATTCTCCCCGACTGACAACAACATTTCATCCGCATCAACCTCCAAAAAAAATACGCCGCCAAGACGACAGCATTCGCGTACAACCCCTGCTCAACCAGCGGCAAAACATGCATCTAAGCCTAAAACAAACAAAGAAAGAGAGCAGCTCCAGAAGCAATCTAAGCGCCCAGCAGAGCATGAAACTGCACAGCGCAAGAACCCAGCTCCTACGGCCATAAAAGAAGAAACTTCTAGCCAAAATAAAGCGGCACAAGAGCGACGTGAACGACGCAAAATACGTGTTAAAACTCGACTAGAAGAGCAGACACAAACCAATCCAATGTCTGATAAACCTGTGCAAAAGCCAGACAACACACCTGTGGCGCAATCCACGCCCCCTCAGGTCAAGTCACCCACATCGCATGTGAACCCTCGCCATGAGAATAAAGCACATGAGAATAAAGCAAAAGTGCCTTCAAAAACCCCAAGCAAGGTCATAGATGAATCTGCAACAGTGGCATCCATGCCCGAGGACACATCTCCAACAGCAGCTGGTACCAAAGAAGGGAATGAAAACTCAAGACGTAGCCGCCGCAGTCCGCGCCATTTACGTGCCGCTGGACAAAAGCGAAAAAAAGAAGATAGATCTCAATCATCTTCGGACTTTGTCGAACAAGTTGCAGCCTCTCCGATTGCAACCACAACCAGCCCCGTGATGACAGCGCAAGAAGTTAAATCCGGTCAACCTGAAATCAGCAAGGAACCCTTGCAAAACACCGATGTTAGCAATACATCAATAGCGACAACGGCGACCTCAGAAGCCACAAAACCCAAAGCAGAAATGAACGTAGATGAAGCTAATCCATCGCCTACGCCTGCTGCAAAAGCTACTAAGTCGACCGATGTGAAGGAGCAAAGTTCGCCAAAAAAGACCCGTCCAGCATCAAAAAAGACTGAATCAAAACCAGTCTCCGAAACAACTGTGTCAAAAAATAACAATACCGATTGGCCGTTAAGCTCGGGAAAAACTGAAGCGACTTCCAAGCTTAGAGTCACGAACAACAACAGTGATGCGGTAGCAGCTCCTATCGTTGCACAGCACAACCGCTACTCGCAAATGATTAAAGAGACCACGATGATACCCAGCGCACCGGCTGCAACGGAACATAATGAGCAGCGTCCGCAAGGCAAAAATTATGTGGAACAACCCGGCATCGTCATGCAAACATCTCGTGTATCTAAAGCGGCATCTGCCAACGCTAAAACAGCTAAACCTTAAGGCAATCTAGCCCATAGCACTTTGCTCTGGGCTTTTGTTTGACTTGCATCGATAATAGAAGCGGTTTAAAATGACCGCTACTACCATCTGAGTAAAGGTTATCGATAATGAAACTTCATGCCATCGACTATCAAGCGGATAATGCACCCGCAGAATTTGTCAAGTCCCTTCATGAAACAGGTTTTGCCATATTAAAAAATCATCCTATTTCAGGAAGTTACCTAAAGAATTTTTATCAACAATGGTTAACTGAGTTTTTTCTCCAGCCAGACGCTGTTAAACAACCCTTTATGTGCAAGTCAGGCACTCAGCATGGTTTCTTCCCAACGGAAGCTTCTGAAACAGCCAAAGGGCATGATATTAAGGACATCAAAGAGTTTTATCAGTTCTACCCTAAGCATCAAGGCGTACCGGCAGCACTCAGTGAATTAACCAATACCTACTTCCACCTAGGCAATCAAATCGCTGGACAGCTTCTAAAATGGATAGAAATTCATACCCCGGCTGAGATTCAAGCGACATACAGTCAGCCCTTATGCTCTATGATCGACAACAGCGAACTCACGATGTTGCGTATGTTGCATTATCCGCCGATGACAGGCAATGAGCAACCAGGCGCTATACGCGCTGCCGCCCATGAAGACATTTGTTTTTTGACCATTTTACCTTCAGCTAACGAAGCCGGCTTGCAGATCAAAACCAAAGACAATCAATGGTATGATGTGCCGTGTGAATTTGGCCATCTTATCATCAACATTGGGGATATGTTGCAAGAAGCGTCTGCAGGTTATTTTCCATCAACGACGCACCGCGTTGTCAACCCGAAAAATCCACAAAACAACCAATCAAGAGTGTCAGTGCCTCTATTTTTACACCCTTATCCAGAGGTTGTTTTATCCGAGCGCTACAGCGCCGATGCCTTTCTCACTGAACGCTTAATTGAGATAGGTATTTTATAAATTACGTGGCTGTCTCGGTTCCCCAATCGAGATGGCCACAACGAACCCACAGAAGTGACTTATGGCCATACATTGGTATCCAGGGCATATGCATAAAGCCCAAAAACAAATAGCTGAGGTCATCGCAAAGATAGACGTTGTCATCGAAGTACTTGATGCTCGCATTCCCTTTAGCAGTGAAAATCCGTTAATTGCAACCTTACGCGGTCAAAAACCGTGTGTCAAAGTTTTGAATAAAGTGGATCTAGCAGATCCCGAGGTGACCCAACAATGGGTACAGCGGCTTGAACGCAGCCAAGGCGTCAAAGCGTTGCCTATTACGACGCACGAGCCCGACCAAGTGAAGCAAATTGTGGATGTCTGCAAGCAATTAGTGCCACATCGACAGGAGGTGCATCAGCCAATCCGAGCTATGATCATGGGCATACCTAATGTTGGCAAATCAACCATCATTAACAAGTTAGCCAATCGGCAAATCGCAAAGACCGGCAACGAACCCGCCGTTACCAAAGCGCAACAACGGATCAAAATCAATGACGGCTTTGTGTTAAGCGATACACCAGGTATTCTTTGGCCTAAAGTAGAACACAAACCCAGTAGCTATCGGCTCGGCATAACAGGTGCTATTCGGGATACGGCGATGGAATATGAAGATGTGGCTTTGTTCGCTTTGGAATATTTAATGGCTAACTATCTCAAACAACTCAATACACGCTACCAGCTAGCTATTCAAGCTGACGATGATTTGTATGAGACCTTTGTCCAAATTGGCCAAGCACGTGGTGCGGTTAAAAAAGGTCATCGCGTCAACGATCACAAAGTCGCTGAGCTGCTCTTGCACGAAATTCGCAGCGGTAAGCTTGGCCGTCTCAGTTTTGAATCACCCACATTAGTGGATACAGAACTAGCTGCTACTGAAGCTTAAGCGGAAGCAACCCACTTGATACCAAGCGGGTTGCAGCACCTAGTGTCACTTTATACCTTAATCAAGGTATCGATGTGCTCAAGTGTAAACTTCGCTTGCTGACGAGTGAGGTCCTGATCACCTAGGCGCACATTAATCACGGTACCTTCATACGAAGTTGCGTGCACGGCATTTATTTCAACCACCACTTCAAGGCCTTCCTGTCTGTTGATTAAAACAGCAAAATCACGAGTAATCGGCTTCGGATCCGTTACAATCACATTATCAGAAACCAAGGACTTTCTGTGTTTAAAAATATGTTCAATTTCGCCTTGATTGCATATGTCCCAATTCATTTATCCACTCCTGTTTTAATCCGCTAACCAGCGCAAAAGACAGTGACGTAATCGCCCTATTTCTTCCGCAACAATATTATGTTCCATATCATACACCGACCAATCAACTGCAAATCCTGCCGCAACTAGAGTCTTACGAGCCATCTGACCTGCTGCCAATGGTACCACAGGATCATATCGACCATGATACAAGGCAACATTAAGATTAGATGAGGGTTGCACGGTATCTGTTGGCAATGTGTCGCCTTGTGGTAAGTAACATGACATACCCACCAAGCCTGCCAGTGGCTGTTGATACCTCAAACCCGTATGTAGTGCCATCACCCCACCTTGACTAAAACCAACTAAAGCCAATTTCTGGCTGGTAATCCCCTCTGCAATTTGCTCATCCATTAACTCAACAATTAAATTTTCAGATACGGTGATGCCACCTACATCAGCACGTTCAGTTAAAGCCATCTGCTGAATGTCATACCAACCACGCATAGTCATACCTTGATTGATGGTGATGGGGCGCATAGGCGCATCGGGTAGTACAAACCGTATTGAACTGTCTTGTAAGTTCAATGCATCAACCACTGGCCGAATGCCCGCCGCGCTATCACCTAACCCATGCATTAAAATGACACACGCCTCCGCTGGTTGTCTTGGCTCAATAATAATTTTAGATAATTTATTCATCTTATGATCTCTATTTTAGAAAAAATTTGATTAAAGATACGTTTATTGGATCAAAAATAAAAGATTTTTTTTATCTAGCCTGCCCTAAGCGGCCGATACCAAATTTATCTGAAGCTCTCACATTACTTCGGTTAATTTTAGCATCAGGCTGCTCTGATTATAATTGGCTAACTTACCTCCATCGTGAGAGGAGATTTTAAGGAAATTGTGTGGTAAAATAATACAAAGCATCCTAACAACAAGGCGCCACATGAATTACTGGCTCATGAAATCGGAACCCGATACCTTTAGCATTGAGGACTTAATCCAATGCCCAAATCAAACGGAACCTTGGGATGGCATTCGCAATTACCAAGCTAGAAACATGATGCGCGATCAAATGAAAATAGGTGACTTGGCTTTCTTTTATCATTCAAGCTGCAAGGTTCCTGCTATCGTTGGTGTGATTGAAATTTGTAGCGAACCTTATGATGATCCAACTCAGTTTGATCCTGAATCGAAATACTATGATCCCAAAAGTCGTCCTGACAACCCACGCTGGCAATTAGTAGATGTCAAATTTATCAGTAAAACCAACACCATTGCACTATCATCGTTAAAAAAATATCCCGAATTAAAGCAGATGCGCTTATTACAAAAGGGCAATCGCTTATCGATATTACCGATTTCTGCCGAAGAATGGACTTTCATCAACAATCTCGGCTAGCGTCCTGACGATTGTAAACCAAAGCTGCCCTACGTATTCATGCCATGCAAGCGTCAAGCGCTTTAGGTTGCCTAAACTTAACCACGGATAAGTGCTTTGCTGAGTTTGAAAGTCCGCCGGAACCGGTACCACTTCAACGCCATAATATGTGAATATAGCTTGTGCTCGCTGCATATGTAACGCAGATGTCACCAGACTCACTTGGTTGAATCTCCCCAACGCTTTTAAGGCGTAAGCTTCCTCAACCGTGTCTTTGGCTATTGGCAACTGCAACAACTCACCTTGATACCCTAAATCTCGCGCGGCAGCAGCCATCACTCGAGCATGATCCTGTCCACCACTCAACACCAACACACAATCGGCTTTAGATTGAGCCTGAGCCAATTCACGCAAACCTACGGTTAAACGAGCCAGCGCTACCTGCGATAGAGCCAAAACCGGATCAGCCATCGGTAATACTTTATGGGCATGCCCCAACACATGTACCACACAAGGACGCTCTGTTGGTAGCGGTACCCAATAAGGTTGCTCTAATGATTGAACCGCCCATTGAGCAACGAAACCCGAACTAAACAAGACCAAGGCAGTTAAAGTACCTAACAATGCGATCTTATATTTTCCCAAATACCAACCTAGACAACCCAGTAGTAAGGTTAAACCAAGTGGCATCAAGAGAAAACTGATGGCTTTTTTTAAGAAAAATAAGAGTTCAAACATATGGACATCGCACTGAAGTCAGTTATGATCAACAAGAATATCACACAATTTGATGAGAAGGTAACCATGCGCCACCAAATTAGCACACAACGACATCCCCAGCATGGCTTGATGTATTTAGACATTAAAACGCCCTATTCCCACAGCATCATATTTTTTCAAGGTGCACAAATTACCCACTTCCAACCCAAGGATGGACCACCACTCTTGTGGCTATCGCCAGCTGAAACTTTTGTTCCAGGAAAAGGCTTTCGAGGTGGGATTCCGATTTGTTGGCCTTGGTTTGGCACTCACCCCGATCCCAACTACCCTCAACATGGCTTTGTACGCCACCAACTTTGGACGTTAGATGAAATTGAAGAACAGCCGGATGCCGTGGTCGTACGCATGCGATATCCATCAAAGCTGTTGTTAAAAGAATTTTGGCCGCATGCAACCGAACTATATGTCACTTTTACGCTTGGAAAAAGCCTGCACATGCAAGTCACAACCACACATCGTGGACATTCAGCCATTGAGTTCACCCAGGCGCTGCATAGCTATTTTGCCATACCGGACATTGATACATTACGAGTGCAAGGCTTGAACCAAACCCCTTATATTGAATTTGGACAAGCGGCCGTTCAAACTGAATCAGATGTTCACATTACCCAAGAAATAGATCGGATGTATCACGACACAACACCTTTGCAACAGTTGCAAACTGATAAGGGTTCTATTTTTATAGAGAGAGAAAACAGCCATTCATGCGTGTTGTGGAACCCTTGGATAGACAAAGCTCGCCAGTTAACATGTTTCGACGACGACGACTATCAACGGATGGTCTGTCTCGAAACATGTAATATCCTTAATGATAAGGTTCATTTAGCACCAAACCAATCACATACCTTGAGCCATCATATCTTTTGGGAGGCCAGCACTACTTAGTGCCAAATATTTTATCACCCGCATCTCCCAAACCAGGGATGATGTAACCTTGCTCGTTCAATCTTTGATCAATGGCTGCTGTGAACAACTCCACATCAGGGTGTGCTGCTGCTAAAGCAGCAACACCTTCGGGCGCCGCTACCAAACACACAACTTTAATGTTCTGACACCCTCGCTTCTTCAACAAGGTCAAGGTAGCTATCATAGATTGACCCGTCGCCAGCATTGGATCGACCACCAAAGCCAAGCGCTGGTCAATGTCATTGGTCAGCTTTTCAAAATATGCAACCGGCATCAAAGTGCGTTCATCTCGGTACATACCAACAACAGAAACCCGGGCGCTGGGTAAATGCTCAAGTACCGCATCCATCATCCCTAAGCCTGCTCGTAAAATCGGCACTACCGTGATTTTTTTACCTTTTATCCGCTGCACCGATACCGGACCATGCCAACCATCAATCAGCGTTGACTCAACTTGCATGTCCGCAGTCGCTTCATAAGTCAGCAAGCTAGCAACTTCTCTCGTCAATGCCCGAAATGACCGAGTATCCACATCACAACGACGCAGCAACCCCAGCTTATGCTGAACCAATGGGTGAGAAACTTCTGTAATCTTCATAGGTTAACCTCTTAATGAGTGCGTTGCAGCGAATTAATAACACCGCATATTTTATTAAAACTACCAAATGATATCCAAACGATCAATCGCTGGTTGAAAACCCTGTTCTGCTGCTTGTTCATACCAATAAATGGCTTCTTCTTGATCTGATTCAACACCGTAGCCTTGCTCATAAAACCAGCCGAGATAGTACTGCGCATTCATCTCACCTTGTGCCGCAGCTTGCAGAAACCAACGATACGCTAAGCTATAGGACTGTTGAACACCAAGTCCCTCCATAAAAAGCCAACCAACCTTGTATTGAGCATTGTCATCCCATTGGCAAGCAGCAGCTTTATACCAGTACATAGCTTGTTGATAATCCGGTGTCACGCCGATACCATGCTCATAGATAAAACCCAATTTACGTTGGGCAAGTATATGCTCCTGTTGTGCTGCGCGTTCATACCATATCGCTGCTTTAACTTCGTCTTTTTGCTGACCACGACCATAATAAAAAGCGTTAGCACGTTGAAATTGTACCGCAGCATCGTTCAAATCAACTTGATGACGGCGGGTGTCTCGACGTGGTGTTATATAGGAGCGTGTTGAACGAGCGAAGTCAGCACCTGCATCATGGTGCGATTGGCGATTGCTATAGTAGGACGATTGGAATTGAAAATAGTGATGAGTCTGATATGTTCGTTCAAGAAGGGCCGACGATTGAACCTGAAAATGCCAATTGGGGGCCGGAAATGACGATGTTGGCCAGTAACTTTGAGCCATTGAGGCAGGCGAAAATACCCAAGGTAAAAATAGTACGATGTATTTTTTTTTCATGAAAGAAGACCTTTATGACTTATTATTGTTAACAAACCATACCGCAGATAAAAAATAAAGCCAACGAATATTTCATGGATATATTGTGGATGTAAATATAAAGGTGCATTTTTAAATTTTTTGTTAAAAAAATGACAATCCCCGCCCGATTGGGCGAGGCTTGCCGCCCAAAAATGGTAAAAAAAGACCTCTGTCGAGGTCCTTAAAAGAATCTAAATGCCTACATAGCAATTATGCAATATCATTTACATCTTCTTTTTGAGTCATTGAAGGAATTTCATGATGGATTTCGTGGTGATAATTATTCACACGCTCTCTCAATTCTTTACCAGGCTTAAAATGAGGTACCGACTTAGCCGCTAAGGGAACTGGATGTCCAGTCTTCGGATTACGACCGCTACGGGGCGCCCTATGGTGTAATGAAAAACTACCAAAGCCTCTTATTTCAACACGCTTGCCTGATTCAAGTGTTCGTGTCATATGCTCTAAAATTTCTTTGACGGAAGACTCTACATCTTTGTATAACAAATTTGAATTTTTACTCGAAAGGACTTCTATAAGCTCTGATTTTGTCATTTTTGTCTCCATTACAAAGTAAGTTACGGCTCAAAGAAGCCAAAGCTTCTTTGAGCACATAACGTTTAAGATTACTCGCTACGAGCCGCCTTAAATGCTTCTGACATTGCATTTGATGCAACAGTGTCTTGCTTCTTCAACGAGGCAATGGCTTTCTTCTCTTCAGACTCATCTTTAGCACGGATCGACAAGTTCAACATACGGCTCTTTTTATCAAGACCCATGAACTTAGCTTCAATCTTTTCGTCAACGCTTAGCACAGTGCTGGCGTCTTCGATACGCTCTCTGGAGATATCAGCTACACGAATATATCCTTCAACGTGTGGTGCTAATTCAATGACAGCACCTTTGGCGTCAACAGAAGCAACCTTACCTATTAAGATAGCACCTTTCTTCTTATCTGCAAGATATGTATTGAAAGGGTCTTCGTCTAATTGCTTCACACCTAAGCTAATACGCTCGCGCTCTGCATCAACCGATAAAACAACAGCTTCGATTTCTTGACCTTTCTTGAACTCACGAACGGCTTCTTCGCCATTGTCATTCCAAGAAATATCAGACAAGTGAACCAAACCATCGATACCGCCTTCAAGACCGATAAAGATACCAAAGTCTGTGATAGACTTGATTTTACCTGATACTTTGTCTGCTTTTTTGAAGCTACCAGCAAATTCAGTCCAAGGATTCTCTTTGCACTGTTTTAAGCCCAGTGAAATGCGACGACGTTCTTCATCGATTTCAAGTACCATGACTTCAACTGAATCACCTAAGCCAACCACTTTAGATGGGTGGATGTTCTTGTTGGTCCAATCCATTTCAGAAACGTGTACTAAACCTTCAACACCATCTTCAACTTCAACGAAACAACCGTAGTCAGTCAAGTTAGTCACAACACCACTTAGGCGTGCGCCTTCAGGATAACGTGAACTAATTGCTGCCCATGGATCTTCGCCTAATTGTTTTAGGCCTAATGAAACACGAGTACGTTCTTTGTCAAACTTCAAGACCTTAACCATGATCTCATCGCCAATGTTGACGATTTCACTTGGATGCTTAACACGCTTCCAAGACATATCTGTGATGTGAAGTAAGCCATCAATACCGCCAAGATCAACGAATGCACCGTAATCAGTTAAGTTCTTAACGACACCTTTAACTTCGATACCTTCTTGCAACTTCTCGATCAACTCATCACGCTCTTGGTTGCTTTCTGATTCGATAACAGCTTGACGTGAAACCACAACGTTGTTGCGCTTCTGATCTAACTTGATGACCTTGAACTCAAGCTCACGACCTTCAATGTGTGAGGTATCACGCATTGGACGAACATCAACCAATGAACCTGGTAAGAATGCACGAATACCATTAAGGTCAACCGTAAAGCCACCTTTAACCTTACCATTGATAAAGCCTTTGACTGTGTCTGTGTTCTCAAAAGCTTTTTCTAATTGGATCCAGCATTCATGGCGTTTCGCTTTTTCTCTCGACAATTGTGTTTCACCAAAACCGTCTTCTACAGCATCTAGAGCAACGTCGACTTCATCGCCAACCGCCACTTCTAACTCACCACCTGCATTTTTAAACTGTTCAGCGGAAATAACACTTTCTGATTTTAAACCAGCATCGACAATGACGTTTCCATTCTCGATTTTGACCACTTGGCCTTTGATAATGGCGCCTGGGCGAGTTTCAATTTCCTGTAGAGACTTTTCAAACAATTCAGCAAAAGATTCTGTCATAATATATACTTCATTTCGTTGTTCTGTAAGCATCATGCTCAACAGAGGTTGTTAATAATAGCCACACATCCATATGCAGCGTAAGCAGTAGCCTTGACCTCACTTGAGAACCAAATTTATGCGTGCTTCAATGATCTTAAACACATCTTGCACACTCATGGCCGTGGTATCAAGCACCAATGCATCCTGAGCAGGCTCTAATGGCGCAACCTTGCGATTTTCATCGCGCTCATCGCGCTCTCGAACCTGAGCTAATATATCGTCTATGTTAACACCTACGCCCTGCTCACGCAACTGCTTAAACCGTCTTTGCGCGCGTTCTTCAGCCGTCGCTGTCAAAAAAATCTTAACGGGTGCATCAGGGAAAACGACTGTGCCCATGTCACGCCCATCCGCTACTAAGCCCGGTGCCGTTTGAAAAGACTGTTGGCGCTTAAGTAAGGCGTTTCTAACGGATGGTAGAACCGCTATCTTCGATGCAGCAATCGCACAATCAGACAAGCGAATCGCGTGTGAAACGTCTTCTCCTTCGAGCATGACTTGTGTGGATTGGTGCGTCGGATCAACTTTATATTGCACATCTAGGTGATCTGCCAATACACTTAATCCGGACTCATCTTCAACAGAAACATCGTGATGCTGCGCTGCCAGCGCTAACACCCGATAGATGGCGCCACTGTCTAATATATGCCAACCAAATCGTTTTGCAATGAGCTGACATAATGTCCCTTTTCCAACACCGCTTGGTCCATCTATCGTCACTACGGGCGCTTTTGCTGTCATAAATTCTCCTTGTTTGTCCATCTTGTTTAAAAGCCATTGTCATCCATGTTGGTCTGTAATAGAACGCAACATCATAAAATAATCTGGGCAAGTTTTCACCACGCATTGTGGGTTGGCAATCCGCACGCCTCTGGGTGACAAACACAGAAGAGAAAAGGCCATTGCCATACGATGATCATCGTAAGTTTCAATCAACGCTGGCGACATAGCTCGTGGCGGCGTAATGGTGATATAGTCGCGCCCAGCTTTGACAGTGGCGCCTACTTTAGCCAGCTCAGTCGCCATCGCCGTTAGCCGATCCGTTTCTTTGATTCGCCAATTATAAATATCTCGAATGGTGGTACTACCTTGCGCAAACAACGCCAGCACAGCCAATGTCATCGCCGCATCAGGAAAGTCTGTCGCAGACACATCAATACCTTGTAAACCACCTTGCGAACGACATGTCAGCTGATTGGTGTCTATCGAGATGCCAGCGCCCATTTGTTGCAACACACCCAGGAAAGCCAAATCCCCTTGTAAGCTATCACGCCCAACCCCCTGCACAGTCACTTCACCAGCAACCGCGGCTGCCGCTAAAAAATAACTGGCCGTTGAAGCATCCCCTTCTATTTGATATTGCTGAGGGGCTCGATAACCTGTCTGTTGCCGAATATGATAACCACGTGGTGTCGGCTGCACATGGATCCCAAATCGGCGCATCATAGTAAGGGTCATCTGAATGTAAGGAGCTGACACCAACTTACCTGTGAGCTCTATTGTTGTCTCTCCATCCATTAATGGAGCCGCCATCAACATCGCACTCACGTACTGGCTTGACAGGTTGGCCGCCATCTTAATATGTCCACCCATCAAACGCTGACCTTGTATGCGCAATGGCGGATAACCCACCTGGCCAAGATACTCAATATGCGCACCCATGGCACGTAGCGGCTCAACCAAATCGGCAATGGGTCGTTCATGCATGCGCGCATTGCCATGAAGTTCAAAGTACCCCGGAGAGGTTGCTAGCACTGCCGTCAAAGGACGCATTGCAGTACCTGCATTACCTAAATCTAATATCAAGGGAGACGTCAGCTGCTTACGGTTAGATGACAGCCCTCCGGTCACCACGCCGTTACGGGTCTGGGGATCCAAACGAATATCAACGCCCAAAGCCTGCAATGCTTGTAACATATGTTGGGTATCTTCGCTGATCAGCAGTCTCTGCAGTTGAACGGAGCCTGAACTAAGCGCCGACAAGAGCAAAGCTCTGTTGGTCATGCTTTTTGAGCCCGGTAACACGATGGTACCCTCGGCTTTCGCTACCGATTTAAGCTGTAAAATAGAAGCTTGCATCCGCTTAAGCTACCGGCTCAGTCGGATTGGTTTGCGCAAAGTGGCGCATCAAGTCGACCAAGGCTTCTGCGCCCTCTAAAGGCATCGCATTGTACATACTCGCTCGACAACCACCAACCAATCGATGCCCTGTTAATGCTTTGAGCCCAGCCTTCTCAGCGGCCGCTAAAAAGGCACTTTGCTGCCGCGGATCAGTCAATTGAAACGTCACATTCATACGCGAACGATGGGTGGTAGCAACCTGATTACGATAACAGAGCGATGTATCGATGGCAGCGTAAACGAGTTCTGCCTTACGCTGGTTGACATCTGCAAAATAAGCTAAACCACCTTGCGCTAGCATCCATTGAAAAATTTTAGCCGCTAGATACACTGCATAGGTAGTAGGGGTATTGTAAATCGAATGATGCGCTGCGGTTATGCGATAATCCATGATAGACGCTACTGGCAATGGGGGGAGCTGGAGCATATCCCGCCGCACGATGACCAAGGCAAAACCTGCAATACCGATGTTTTTTTGCGCCCCCGCATAAATCAAGCCAAACTGACTGATATTGAGTGGGCGCTCAAATAAACAAGATGTCATGTCTGCAATCACTGGCCAAGGCGAATCTAGTTCATCATCTATAGATAAACCTTCAAGCGTTTCATTGGGGCAGTAATGGACATAGCGAAAATCACCTAAATCAGCAGTTAACGCTGGTAACACAACTTGCTTGATATGGGTCTTAGAGCAGGTCTGAACCATATCCATGGTCACCACTTCAGCAAAACGTTTCGCCTCATCCGCTGCCATGGTTGACCATAAACCTGATTGTAAATACAAAGCTTGCCCGCCATCACCTAAAAAGTTTTGCGCGATAGCAGCAAATTGCCCTCTAGCGCCACCATGCATGAATAAAACATCATAATCATGTGGCACGTTTAACAAGGCTCGAACATCGTGTTCTGCTTGCTGCATCAGGGCTAAAAAAGGCGCACTGCGATGGCTGATTTCCATCACCGACGCGCCCTGCTGTTGCCAGTCTAAAAATTCTTGCTGCGCTTCTTGCATCACTGCCGGCGGCAGCATCGCGGGGCCGGCACTAAAATTATACACGGTCATTCTTGGGATCTCATACCCAGAGGGTGCACTAAGGCACCCTTATAGTTCATCTGTTTCGAATTCAATCGTTTTGCTGGTATCGTTACACGATTTGGAATCGACTTGCATTTCATCAATTCGACCTAATCCAACCACATTTTCACCAATGGCTGTCTTAATTAGAGTCACACCTTGGGTGTTACGACCAATACATGAAACCCCTTCAACAGGTGTGCGAACCAATGTGCCTTTGTCACTGATAAGCATGATTTCATCGGCTTCATTCACTTGTACTGCTCCCACAACAGGACCATTACGTTCATTGACTTTGATGGATAACACGCCCTTGGTTGCGCGTCCCTTTTGTGGGTAATCCGACAATGGTGTCCGCTTACCGTATCCATTTTTTGTTACCGTCAAAATTTGGCCATCACCATGAGGCACGATCATCGATACGACACACTGGCCTTGCTCTAATTTAATCCCCCGCACACCAGTCGCGCTGCGCCCCATCGAACGAACAAACGATTCAGAAAAACGCACGACTTTGCCTGTATCTGAGAACAACATGATATCCGCTTCGCTATCGGTAATAGCCACATCAATCAGCTCATCTCCTTCTTTTAAGCTCACTGCAATAATACCGTTGGCTCTTGGACGACTGTAGTCAATCAAAGGCGTTTTCTTCACGGTTCCATGCGCCGTCGCTTTAAAAATATATTTGCCTTTTTCGTAATCACGTACTGGGAGAATAGCTGTAATACGTTCGTTTGGATCCAGTGGCAGCAAATTAATAATAGGACGCCCACGTGCTGAACGACTGGCAAGCGGCAATTGATAAACTTTGAGCCAATACATTTTGCCCATATTAGAGAAACAAAGAATGGTGTCATGCGTGTTGGCTATCAGCAAACGATCCACAAAGTCTTCATTTTTAACCTTCGTTGCTATTTTGCCTTTGCCTCCACGGCGCTGGGCTTGGTATTCATCTAATGCTTGATATTTAACATATCCCATATGCGACAGGGTCACCACCACATCTTCCGCATTAATCAAGTCTTCAAGGCTCAAATCATGGGAGGCATTGGTAATTTCAGTTTTACGTTCATCACCAAACTGGTCTTTAATGGCGACCAATTCTTCCTTAATAATTTCAAGTAACCGCATTGGGCTGTTCAAGATCAGCAAATAACTTTTTATTTTGTCAATCAGTTCTAAATATTCTTGAATAATTTTATCGTGCTCTAGGCCGGTTAGCTTATGCAGTCTTAAATCAAGAATAGCTTGCGCTTGTTGCTGTGTTAAATAATAAACACCATCTCTTTCACCATACTCTTCGGTTAACCATTCAGGGCGAGTCGATGCCTGTCCAACATTCTCGAGCATCGTCGCCACTTTGCCTAACGACCACTGGCGCGCCATCAGAGCTACTTTAGCCTCCGCAGGGGTATCTGCTTCTCGAATCAAGACGATAACGTCGTCTATGTTGCTCAATGAAATAGCCAAGCCTTCTAAAAGATGGGCACGTTCTCTTGCCTTGCGCAACTCAAAAACAGTACGACGGGTCACCACTTCTCGACGATGTGCGATGAAGGCTTCTAAAATTATTTTCAAATTAACCAAACGTGGCTGACCATTGTCTAATGCCACCATATTAATACCAAACACGGTCTGCAATTGAGTTTGGGCATATAGGTTGTTAAGCACGACTTCCGCAGATTCACCTCGCTTCACCTCGACGACGACCCGCATACCGTCTT